>JALHTB010000040.1 GCA_022865625.1 Candidatus Bathyarchaeota archaeon | reverse complement strand
GCTCGACAAAGTGGACACGATCAACATCTACTGTACTTGGGGTGACACTCTGCCCGTCAAAGAGCCGGCGTGGCCTGGCTACTCGATACGAACCGTCATGGATGAGTTCACTCAGGAACCAATCATGTGGCTTGATGGCAAACACGCCAAGCAACCTGTCCTGTCGGGAGAAACCACAGTAACGATGCAAGATCCGATCGGCAAGATCACCACGTACTATGTGAAACACTCTGAGCCTGCAACCATGGCGAAATACATTGGAAAAGGCTGCCGCAACGTGACATTCCGAATCGGTTTCCCGAGCACGGACCTCGCGACATTCAAGACTCTGAAGAACCTCGGCTTCGCTGACACGACCGAGATTGAGGTAGGTGGCGCGCGAGTTTCTCCCCTGGATTACTTGACGGCGATGTACCAGAGGGCGATTCTGAAATCGAGAGGCGAGTCTCCACCACACAAAGAGTACGAGTATGACGCGTTCAGGATAGACGTCATCGGATGTCTGAGAGAATCGCCGGCCACGATCACGTATCACATAATCACCTGGAACGATTCTGAGAGGGGAATATCGTCAGCACGCGACACGGCAGTCCCTCCGTCTATCGTTTCATATTGGCAAGCAACCGGTAAGATCAGAAGCGCCGGCGTCTTCCCACCAGAGGCTGTAGTCGATCCTGTGCCATTCTTCCTGGAGGCTGGCAAACGGAAGATCCGAGTGGAAGAGCATTTCACAGAGACTCGGAAGTTCTACTGAGACAAATTCTCTAGCCAATTTCGCAATCGGCAAATCTTTAAGGAGACTCAACTGTACGTTCCGAACGAGGTCAATAGTTGAGCGAGCAAACTGGAACTAATAAGTCAAGCCGAAGAGACTTCGTGAAGATGGCAGCCACAGGCGTTGTTGGAGCTGCAGTTGGGGCGGTCGCGGGCAACTACTATGGTGCACAGACAACACTAACTGAAGAAGAGAACCTGAGAGTGCAACTTGAGGATCTGAAGAAGAAGATACCAGTCCAGCCCGAGAATGAGGTGAAGATCTACACATGGAGCGAGTACATCCACGACTATCTCATCGAGGTATTCAAGATGAACACCGACATCAACGTGGTATACGATACGTTCGAAAGCCCGGACGAGATGAGGGCAAAGGTAACCACCGGACAGAGCGGCTATGATGTCGTCATGGTTCCTGACTATATGGTCCCCGAACTCATTGATCTTGGCTTGTTAGCTGAACTCGACACCGTGTTATTGCCGAACATGATCCACCTCGATGACAGGTTCAAGAATCCGCAATACGACCCTGGGATCAAGCACTCGATTCCGTACCTGTGGGGAACAACAGGAGTCGGTTGGAACTCGGCGAAGGTTACGGATCCGGTCACAAGCTGGGCCGACGTATTTGAGCCAGAAAGAGTGAAGAAATACGAGAAGACCGTCACGATGCTTGAAGAAATGCGAGAACCCATCGGGGCAGCTCTGAAGTACCTGGGGTACTCCATCAACGACGTAGATGATGGCCACCTCAACGAAGCGAAGGAACTTCTGCTCGCACAGAAACCATACTTGGCAAAATACACTGGAGCCCTCGAATACATTCCCGGGCTTGCAGGCGGGCGATTCATGATCTCCCAAGCATACAGCGGTGACGTATTCGTTGCCACGGATGACAATCCGGGTGTGAAGTACACGATCCCGAAAGAAGGATGCACAGTCTGGGCGGATAACATGACAGTGCTCAAGAATGCAGCACACCCGGTTGCTGCACACGCTTGGATCAACTACATTCTAGATCCGACCGTTATTGCCATAATATCAAACGTGAGATACTACGCAAACCCCAACAAAGATTCATTTCCATTCCTCAGCGACAGGATGGCGAATGATCCGGAGATCAATCTTCCTGAGGATGTCTACAGGAAATTGGAGTGGCTCAACCCTCCGACGCAGGAGGATCTGCAGAAGTATCAGGATATCTGGCTCGAAGTAGTCGGATAGGATTGGACATACTCCTCGCGAGCGAGGTCAAGCTGAGAGTAGTCCGACATCCACTTCCTTTCTGGGCTACGGAATGTTCGAAGTAGAACTGGTTGAGATCGTCAAACGTTTCGGTGCTGTTGCCGCGGTCGATCACGTCTCACTGGGTGTAAGAAAGAACGAGTTCTACTCTTTCTTGGGCCCAAGCGGCTGTGGTAAGACGACCACGCTGAGGATTATCGCTGGCTTCGAAGAACCTGATGAAGGGACGCTGAAACTCGGCCAGATTGTCGCCAACGACATTCCGCCGTACAAGAGAAACGTCGGAATGGTCTTTCAGCACCTCGCACTCTTCCCCCACATGACTGTCTTCGACAACATAGCTTTCGGTCTGAAGATGTCAAACGTCCCGAAAGACGAGATACGAAGGAAAGTCGAACAATCACTCGAGCTGGTCGGGCTTCCCGGCTTCGGAGATAGGCGTATCCATCAGTTGAGCGGAGGACAACAGCAACGTGTCGGAATCGCTCGAGCCATGGTGAAAGAACCAGGAGTGCTCCTCCTCGACGAGCCCCTTGGGCCACTTGACTTGAAGATCAGGCAACACATGCAGATAGAGCTCAAAAGAATCCAGAAGCAAGTCGGCACGACGTTCATCTACGTTACACACGACCAAGGCGAGGCTCTCACCATGTCAGACAACATTGCTGTGATGAACATGGGGAGAGTCGAACAGATCGGCAGTCCGAGAGAAATCTACGATACGCCAAAAACGCAGTTCGTGGCAAATTTCATCGGCGAAACGAACTTCTTAGAAGGAAGGCTGGTAGATTCAGGAGTCTTCGAGTGCAGGCGCCTGTCGCATTCTGTACTAGTTGAGAGTGACGAGGAACACGTAGGCGGATGTGTTCTGTCAGTCAGACCAGAGAGGGTGGGTATCTCACCAGATCTCAAGGGGCTGGATAATCTGTTTGACGCCAAAGTCGAGGACCTAGTGTATCAGGGTTCGTATGTGTCCGTTTCAGTGAAGCTTGGCGACGACCTGACCATGAAGATTCGAGCAAATCCGGCTGTCCCGCTGAAGGCGGACGAGAGAATACGCATAGGATGGGACAAAGCAGACGCAACGGTGATCCGGCTCGAAAAAGATGAATGATCCGAGTCAAGAAATCGCGAGAAGAAAGAGACGTCGTCTCTCACCTTTGTTGCTTGCATCGCCGACTGTGGTATACCTAGCAGTATTCTTCTTCGCACCGTTTGCGATCGTCCTTCTGTACGCCTTCGGCATGATAGACATTCTAAGGCAGTTCCGGTTTGCCCTGACATTCGAGTTCTATCTTGATTTCTTCAACTCGGTCGCGCCATCGATATTCGCCAGATCACTTCTCATGGCATTTGCGACTACCGTTGCATGTCTCGTGCTCGGTTATCCGATGTCCTACTACATCGCAGTAAAGAGCGGGCGTCAGAAGGACACCTTGATGCTACTCGTGATCATTCCATTCTGGGTCAGTTTCCTACTTCGGACTTACGCGCTCATGACAATCCTCGATGTGAACGGAATCATCAACGTCGCACTGCTCAGTTTGGGTCTGATCTCGAAGCCATTGAACCTGATGTACAACATGCAAGCTGTTCTGCTTGGTATGATCTACAACTATCTTCCTTTCATGATCTTGCCTCTGTATGCCTCAATGGAGAAGCTGGACAGATCACTCTTGGAGGCTGCGGGAAGTCTGGGCGCAGGACCCACAAGATCCTTTCTTCACGTGACTCTTCCACTCACAAGATCAGGTATAGGTGCTGGATCGATTCTGGTCTTTGTGCCAGCGGTTGGCGAGTTCATAATACCCCAACTGCTGGGAGGAACCGAATCATTCATGATCGGCAACCTGATCTGGACACTCTTCTTGAAAACCCGCAACCTCTGGTTCGGCTCAGCTGTCTCAGTAATCCTGATCGCGCTCGTTGTCGCAATGGTCGCCCTCTACATGAAATATGTCACAAAGGGCGAGGAGATGGCGATATGAAGAAGATCTGGGACAAGGTCCTCAAAGGATACTCGTTCGCCATCTACCTCTTCCTTTACGCTCCCATACTGATCATGGTCATGTTCTCATTCAATGACTCGAAGATCCTCGCTGTGTGGCGTGGGTTCTCCCTCAGATGGTACGAGGCTCTGATTTCAGATCCAACTGTCTGGAAGGCGTTCTACAATAGCATCTGGATAGCTTCGCTGACCACGGCCGTTTCAATGGTGCTGGGTACAATGACGGCTTTCGTCATGATCAGGTACAGCTTCCGTGGCAAGCCCATCCTTGACAGTGCTCTCTATTTCCCAGTCGTCATTCCAGAGATCACAGAAGCCTTGTCACTTCTACTCTTCTACGTTTTCACCGGTATACCCCTCGGAGCGCTGACAGTTGCGATAGGTCATATCGCTTTCGCGATCTCTTACGCTACGATTGTGATTAGAGCAAGGCTCGTCGGGTTCGACAGGTCAGTTGAGGAAGCCGCGAAGTCGCTTGGTGCCAACGAGCTGCGCACTTTCTTCCACGTAACCTTGCCACTGATACTTCCAGGCGTGATAGCTGGAGGGCTGCTCGCTTTCACAGTGTCATATGACGACTTCGTGAAGACCGCCTTCACAGCAGGACCAGGATTCCAGACACTTCCACTGAAGATCTATGCGATGGCCAGCAGAGGAGGGGTTTCTCCTCAACTCAACGCCCTGGCGACAGTCACCCTCGTTGTGTCACTGTGCCTTGCTCTGGTGAGACTCCGCCTATCGAAGTCTTGATGCGGTCAGTGACCAACCCAAGACAGGACTCGGTCTTCACAGGTTATGCCTGAGTACGTGGCTATTCTTCAGCAAAGTCAGACGGGAACCATGGAACTATTCTGATCGACGGATCCTTGAGATTGTTCAGTATCGCCGCGTTAAGGAGCAGCGGCGTAATCGACTCCACTAGTTTTGAGTTCGAGAGAGGACCGACTCGCAAGGCTCGGAGGTTCGGAATGTCGTGAACGATCTCTGTAACTGTCTGCAGCGCGCGCTCATCTTGTCCACTAACGAGCACGTCAATGTTCAGCACCGAGTCGAGGTCTCCCAAATAGGAAGCCGGTACAGTCTGAAATGCTGAGACGACGGGAACGCCTCCCACCTCATCAGCCACAAGTTCGGCTGCCGATTTTTCAGATCCAACCTTGCCGCCGGCAACGACCGGAGCATACGTGAAGAGCTTTCCTTCCTTGGTCATCGGTACAATTGTCGAGATGACTACATGTTGGGAAGTCAGTCTCTCCTTGATCTGTCTCACGGCCTCGATCGCATACTTGGGAGGGAGAGTGAGTACAACAACCTCGACGAGCGGAGGGATGTCGGAATTCACAACTCCTTTGATACTGCCCTTCATTCGGTTCCCATAGAATCCGCGAGCCACTGATTCGTATTCGCGCGAGACTGCCTCTGCTTTCTCGATTCGCCGAGACCCAAGCCAGATTTCGTGCATGAGCGCCCAGCGCAGTGCCAGTCCTCTGCCCATGCTTCCGGTTCCGCCAACGATTCCTATTCGCAAGATCGGAGATCCTTAGGTAGGTGTACATGCGCAGGTATTCAACGTGTCTCAGAGACGTAACTGCTCATGAGTACTATTCTTGTGTCAGGGTGGGTGGTACATTGTACGCGGCAGGTTCCCTGTTCGGTGCCTAGCGTAGACGATGCCGTACAGGCTGTGCGAGGTGTCCACGCTAGTCTATCTTCCAGCCGCGCCGTGGATGATCCAGCTGATTCCGTTGATCAGCAGGACAAGTGGGATCAAGAGAAGGACTATCTCAACAGTAAGCCACGGCCGATAGATTGCCACGAACGAGATGATCACTGAGAAGAGTCCGACTATGATGAAGACCGCTCGCATCCAAGCTGGCATGCTTGCTACCGAACCCATCTTCTTTCCCTATTGCGAGTCTAGATCGCAATTTGGTGTAAAGCATTGACCGTACAACATGCTCTTCACTGAAGTGTTCCATACTAGCATACGGTTCTGCCCATGAGAACAATCTCGACGGTGGTACTATTCTCGCTAGGAGACGGGTTGAGCCTTCTCTCGAACCAAAGCAAACATCGTTGGCGCGTTTCCGAGTGGATTGGCGATCTGCTTCTCCTGAAGATCGAATAATATCGACTGTATTCCCGAGGAAGGAATGCCCACAGACTGACTGATGGTCTTTGCGTCAGCCTCGCCCAGTTCGCAGAGTGCCCCACACACCACGGCTTCTTCACGGGTCAGTTGCAGGTCCACATGTGATCTCTCGAGAAGTCCGGATATCCTCTCCTCCCATTTCTCCAGTGCAGCCAGCGCTCCTCTAACTGTCGAACGCGGTTCCACAAAGGTCCACGGACCAACCTTCGATTCCGCAGAAACACGTGAGCTTTCCCCTAGATCTGCTCCCGCCCCGACCACTGCATGCCGCTCAACCTGCACGCGATTACCGATCCTGCAGTTCTCGCCAACGACACACCTATCGAGGACTGCTCCGGTTCCAATTCGTGTGTTCTCGTAGATTACTGAGAATGCAATTCTAGCTCCTGTCAGGACCTCGCTCCCATCGCCCACGCTCGCATAGGGTCCAATCACAGAATCCTTCCGTATTCTTACGTTGCTGCCCAGATAGACTGGTCCTCTCAGTGTGACTTTCTCTGAGATCGAAGTGTCCGATTGGGATGCAATCTTTTCCTCCGTTCTTGCTTGTCTCGGTTCGAGTTGGTCGAGAGCCCAGACGCTTGCTTTCAGGTAACTCTTTGGATCGCCAATGTCGACCCAGAAGCCGCTTGCACGTGAGCCTGCCAGCGTCATTTTCGATTGGAGCATGAGGGGAAACAAGTTCCGCGAGAAGTCAAATGCTCTCCCTTCAGGAACTAGTCTAAGAACTTCAGGTTCGAGCACGTAGAGGCCTGCGTTGACAAGGTTGCTGAAACATTCCTCAGGTCTAGGCTTCTCAAGGAACCGTGTCACCCGTCCGTCTGACATCTCTACGATGCCGTACTCTGACGGGTTGTCGACTTGAACCAGCGCCATGGTAGCCAATGCGCCGAGCTTCCGGTGAAGTTGAACCACGTCGTTCAAGTGAAACTCGAACTGGTTGTCGCCTTGAACTACCACGAAGGTTTCATCTATCAGCGACTCAGAGTTCTTCACAGATCCGGCGGTCCCAAGTGGGCTCTTCTCTTCGACATGGTGAATTGGTAATCCATACTTGGAGCCGTCACCCAGTGCTGTTCGCAGTTTGTTCGCGAAGTAGTTTGTTGTCAGAATGATTTCGTCGATGCCTTCATGGGATAGTTTTCGAATCAGGCGTGCAATTGCGGGCTCTCCTGCAAGCGGGAGGAGTGGCTTAGGCTTAGTGAAGGTCAAGGGTCGGAGTCGTGTTCCTTTCCCTCCCGCTAGGACTACGGCCTTCAAAACGATCCACGCCGTTTTCCGTCTGATAGACTGCACTGTACGAACTTAAGTGAATAGGACCTTGATGATCGTCTCTGCAACCAAGATCAGGATAAGTTTAAACAGAGTTCACCCGAAACGCTCCTCTTCAGGTCGACTTCGGCTTGACCGAGATAATGAAGGAAATCAGTTGTCCCCATTGCGGGGGGCCTCTCTCTGTCAAGCCCGGAGAAATAGTTGTCACTTGCAGGTATTGCGGGTTCACGAGCGTTCTGGAGACTGGAAAGGCATTCGAATTCGAGCACTCGCTGATAGTGAACAGATATGCAGACGCGCAGATCGCGGATGGAATCAGAAGTTGGATGAAGGGCAGCTTCGCCGCTCCAAAGGATCTGGCTTCCAAGGCAACCATTGTGGAGAGTAGCCTCTTCTTTCTCCCGTTCTGGGTGATTGTTACTGAAGCACGCAGTCACTGCAAAGGGATTTTCGAAAGGATCAGTCCCCCTGTCACGAAGGAATGGGACATGGAGAACGACTACAGCTGGCTGGTCCTAGCGAGGCGCGGATCAGACTTCCCAACTCGGGCCTACGAGGTTCCCCTTGCAGCAAAGGTACCGTACGATTTCACACAGGTAGACAGCAAGGCGAAGGTGCTCAACGCGGAGCTGGACGCGAGCGAGGCAGCAGAGGTCGCTCAAAGAGAGATCCGTAACCTGCACGAGTTCCTCGCGAAGGACAACGTGGACAAGATAATCGAAATGAACACGGAGTTCGACGTCAAGAGTACCCTCTATCTTCATAGCCCGATCTGGTTCGTCAACTACGACTACAAGAAGCAGAGGTATCGGATCCTCTTGGATGGCGCAACTGGCGAAGTCATCAAAGGAGACTTGCCTGCACCTGAATTCAAGCTCCTCTGAGCGTCTGAATTTCAAACGATTTAATAGCAAATCGTCATTAGCATTAACGTCGTGAGCCGAGGATTGAGCAAGAAAACACCTCTTCAGAGGATACAGGAAAGTGACAAGCTCCTAGAGAAGATCATGCTGGTAGTCCCCGGTTTCAGCGGCTACAAGAAGCGGGAGCAACGCAGAGACGCGGACAAGATCATCCGCGACTTTCTGCACGCGAAGCTTCAAGAAGCTAGGAACGATCTTCAGGACGTCTACCAAGTTGTATCAGAGAGCGAACATTCTGAGGATCTTGAGCGAATCGATCATTTGACGGCCGTCTTCGACAGAGTCTCTGAGAAGGTGAATCATGCATCGTACGGATACCACGGATTCTTCGACGCGATCAAGATAGAGGAGGCCGGTCTTGACAGGATGATCACATTCGACACGCAACTGGTTGACGGAGCGAAAGGTCTGGCTGAAAGAGTGAAAGGTGTCAAGACGCAAGTAGAGGCTGACACATTCGATACTCTTGGAGCGGACTTGCGTGAATTGCGGAAGACCATCGAAGAGTTTGAGAGGGCCTTCGACCAAAGGAAAGATGTCATTGACGGAGTGGAGGTCGGCTAATCATGCCACAGGTCATTGAGTGGACAAGTGCGGGTCCTGAAGACATCGTTTGGCGATATCCGGCTGAGAACATAATGTGGGGAGCCCAGCTCATTGTACACGAATATGAGAAGGCTGTTTTCTTCAGGGACGGAAAGAGCTACGACACTTTCGGCCCCGGAAGGCATACGCTGACCACATTGAACCTGCCCTTGCTGACCGACGTGTTCTCACGTGTAGCTGGATTCACGGAGACACCTTTCAAGGCCGCCGTCATATTCATCTCAATGAAACAGTTCGCAGGCAAGTTCGGCAATAGAGCTCAGACTACCGAACTGGCACCATTGATGACCTTTGGGTCATTCTGGCTGAAGGTGGAGAGCCCCGAGTTATTCGTCAATGAAGCCGTAGGTGGACAAAGCGCCTACACGACTCCAAGCGTCAACGATTTCATTAGAGGCTTCATCAACGAGAGGATGATCGATGACCTCTCAAAGTATGACCTTGCGACAGTCTTCACGAAACTGGACGAGACCTCGGGCGAAGTGAAAGCTTCGCTTGTGGAGGCCTTCAGAAGGATCGGTCTCCAACTCGTCGATCTAAAGTTCGAAGGAGTTGACACAACTCCAGAGTACCGTGAGAGACTCTTCTGGCTAAAACAAGGGAGAATGGCGCCTGAAGAGGTACTTCGGATGGAGACTGTGAAAGAGGCTGCCAAGGAACTAGGCAAGTCGTCAGGCGCAGCACTCGGTACAGGAATGGTTCTCATTCCGCCACTCTTCCAGACCCCCTCATCTGCTGGAGCGCCGACAGCTCTGCTAGTCGTGTGTCCAAGCTGTAACGCGCAGATTCCATCAACTTCGAAGTTCTGCCCGAACTGCGGCAAGAGCATATCTGCTATGCCAGCTCAACCAAGCCAAGTTCCTGCCACGAAGTGCAAGAAGTGCGGCGAGATTCTGCCGACAGGTGCAAAGTTCTGCCACAACTGCGGAACGACAGTCTGATTCATCTAGCCTCAATCGTTCGACTCCTCAAGCGCCTACCGTGGGCTTCCCCCGATTATCGTCATGCATAGTGGACATGCTCGCTCTAGGCGCTGGACTGCAACAGCAATGAAGCTGTGATCCTTTGTAGTGAAACGCTAAATCTCCAGAGCTACTGTTTCAGAGAGTCTAGGCGTATCGGATGTGAAGGTTCTATTCGTCGAGCCGCCGAAGCATTTCTGGTTTGTCATGGGTGAATATCTTCCTCCCCCATTGGGAATCCTGGAACTTGCCGGCTATCTCGAAAGCAAGATGCCAGACGTGGAGATCGACGTACTTGACTGCCAAGCAAGGATGCTTGACTGGGAAGGCCTCGAGAGGTACATCGAATCCACTCGCCCTGATATTGTCGCCTCCAGCAGCCTCGCCACCTGCAACACATACACGACTGCCCAGACGGTTGCCACAGCCAAGAAAGTGAACCCCTCGATCCTGACCATCGTAGGCGGCCAACACTTCACCGCGACTGCCGACGAGTCACTTCGGGCTTATCCTGAGATTGATGTGATCGTTCGAGGCGAAGGAGAACTGACGTTCGCAGAAGTTGTGAACGCATTCAAGAGTTCCAAATCTCTCTCCGACGTCGCTGGTATGTCATTCCAGAGAAACGGTAGGGTCTTCCACAACCCCAACAGGCCCCTGATAGCTGATCTCGATCAACTACCGATGCCCGCATACCACTTCGTTGAGGATCACATGCGCAGATATCACTTCACAATGATGGCTGGGCCGAAAACGATCTACGCCCTCGTCGAAGGGTCAAGAGGCTGCCCTCATCGCTGTACTTTCTGCTCTCAGTGGAAGCATTGGCAAGGCACGTGGAGGTCAAAATCCCCGAAGCGTATCGCCGACGAGTTCCAATTCCTCCACGACAAGTTCGGAGCCGAGTTCCTTTGGCTGACAGATGATAACTTCTCCCTCGGATCACATGCACAGCAACTCTGCGACGAGATCATTGACCGCCGAATCGCTGATGACATCATGTGGTTCGTGCAAGCACGGTGCGACGACATGGTTCGTCACAGGGACGTGCTTCCAAAGATGCGCTCGGCGGGCAACATGTGGATCCTCACAGGCGCCGAGAGCGGCAGCGAGCAAACCCTTCGCGATGTGAAGAAGGGCATCAGCCCCGATCAGGCAGGTGAAGCGGTTCGACTCATGAAGAGGAGCGGGATATTTGCTCAGGCAACCTTCGTCATCGGGCACCGCAACGACACACACGAGACGCTTTCCGGTCTGAGGGAATTCATCAATGACATTGATCCAGACCTAGCGATCTTCATGGTCCTGACCCCGTTCCCAGGAACTGATGTGTACGAGACTGCTGCCAAGAATGGGTGGATAGAGGATACGAACTGGGCAAATTATGACATGGTCCACCCAATTATGTCAACCGAGACACTGAGTCGAGAGGAACTTCAAGAGGAGCTGGTCAAATGCTACCGTGATTTCTACGGCTCATGGTCAAGGAGATTTCACGGTCTCTTCTCATCGAATAAGCTGAAGCGAATGACGTACCGGTACATGGCAAGCCAATCTGTGGTCGCCCAGCTCAAACCATAGGTGGACCTGTAGAACCAGATGAGAAGCCAAAAGAGGCGTGTTATGTTTGTTGCGTTTGTCCTCCTAGTCTCAATCTTCGGTTTGGCCATCTCCGCAACCTTGCTCGGAAACCCAGTCCCTGTCTCTCAAGGACCCGCCAACCGAAGGGCCATCATTGCCCTAGTCTACGATTCAGTTTGTCTCGCTGGCATGGTGGCAGCACTTTTTCCTGCGGCTTGTTCTGGAACAGTGAGATCGCGCCCCTCCGCTGAAAAACAAGAGGCCGTTCAGAGGAGAACTACAACGTTACTGGGGATCAGTTTTCTTCACGGACACCATCCTGTCGAGCCAAAACCAGCGGAGCACGAATTGCTGGTTGGAGGAAAGAGCTTCTGCGCAACTTGCTACGGATTATTGTCTGGCGCGGTCCTTTCACTAACCGTGGTCACAGTCTTTGCTGTTTCGAGCTGGCCCGGCTGGACACAAAGTGAACCCGCATTCTTCATGTACTATGTGGGAGTGGCTGCGGTGGTCTTAGGTCTTGCTCAGACGCTGGTGTTGCGCCTCGGTGCTCGTGCAAGATTCATTCTCGCAATGGTCTTCGTTGTCGGAACGAGTCTCATGCTGCTCGCTACTGATCTCATAACTGCTGACTTCATGGCGGACTTGTTTGTTGTCTTGCTGGCAGTCTTCTGGCTTCTCTCACGAATCTCATTGTCTCATCGAACGTAGCTGTCGAGGCGAACGGCTGCATCTCCGCTCGGTTTGAAGGCGAGCTACCGACGTGTGTATCGATAGAGGCCGCCCAGCAGAACGGCTAAGCCCACGAAGATGAGGATGAGCGGCCAGAAGTCCTCTATCCTCAGGTATGTCCGGAAGAGCATCGCCATGCCCAATATGATGATGAAGAGTCCCACGAGTATGCCGCCCCAATGACGGGGTAACCCGAAACACATCTCATCCTCTCGCCGGGTCCTTCCTCTCTCAACTCCCATGACTGGTTTTCCGCATTGCGCACATATCGCTGCGTCGTCAGGATTCTTTGCACCACACTTGACACAGTAGACCAAGATCACACCACTTTCCTTGCCAAGACCGGTGACACTATGGAATATAACGTCTTCCTCCCGGTCGAGCAAGAAGCTTTCCCATTTCCAGCCGATCATTGAGCCTGACGAGTGTTGCTCTGTACGAGGCAAATGCTAATGAATGGTTCAAATGCCTGTGATTGGAAGAGTGAACAGAGGGAAACGTGATGGTGCGTTGCGACAGGTGCGGAATCGATCTGCCCATAGGTGCCCAGTACTGCTTCAAGTGCGGGTCGCGTGTTCGAGGAGTGGTCACTGAAGAGTACTCTGTGAGCTCCGACGATCTGGTCAAGAAGGTCAAGGATCTCCTCCACGAGGGGAACGTAACTAGAATCATTGTCAGGGACGAACAGGCCAAGGTGCTACTTGAGGTACCAGTTACTGCGGGTCTAATCGGTGTCATACTGGCACCGTGGCTCGCTGCCTTGGGCGCCATCGCCGCTTTGGTGACGGAATGCACAATATCGGTTGAGAGGAGAGAGTGACATGAGTTCTGAAACCCACGCTCGGCGATCTTGGGAGACATACCGAGGAGACGATACTGGGTGGATCTCGTTCGGCGCCTTTCTGATAATCTTGGCAGTGATCTATCTAACGACTCCCAATATTGGTCAAGAAATCAAGTCCTTCGTACTTGACTTTCAGCTTGTCAAAGTCTTCGAGAACTTCTGGTGGTTTGAGCCTGTGCACGCTCATCCGGTGCTGTATACTGCGGCGGAGCATTTCTGCTACGCTTTTGGCGTGGTGCAGCTCGGAATACTCGGCCTCAGGTTTGCGAAAGGCTCGTCTATTCACGGAAAAGCACAGACATTCTCCGGCATCATATCCTGGCTTGGAGCTGGCTACCTCCTCAGTCTGCTTATCCAAGAAACACTGGCGTGGTCTTCCTTCATTGCTGGCCTAGTCATTCTGGTAGGCATCTCCATACTTGCCCGGGCACTGGTTGTGGGACTGCATCCCCGACACACGCCATGATGACACGGGTGATTCAATGCCATTCTGTGCGAAGTGTGGAACAAAACTCGAAGATGCCACAAGCTTCTGCTCGAAGTGTGGAACTGCAACATCGAGAACAGCAGCGGATCTGGGTGATTCGATCACAGATGCGTTGAAGACCGCTGGGAGGGAACTTGAGAGAGGCCTAAGGACTGCTGGAGAGGAAATCGACAAAGCGCTCAGAGAAGTGAGAGATGACCTCCCCAACCAGGGAGGTCCATTCTGCCCCAAGTGCGGCAGGAGGAATCCTGTAGATTCAGGATTCTGCGTGGCGTGCGGTGGAGCGATTCCTCGATCAAGCTAAGGACAGAACCGGCTTGGCTTGAAAGCTGTCTGTCGGGAGTTCGGCATAAGAACGCATCTTGGATTGTTGCCTGCCGGTCCCATCAAATCGTGCGTTTTCAGGTAGCTTCAATACCGACCATGCTCAGCAAGGCCCTCTGAGAGTGAAATAGACGCGGCGCAGGTTTGCAAAAAGAGGACAAAGCAGAACCGAAGTCAAGGCTCTGGAATGTCCACGTTGTCATTCGCATGTCAGACTGGATCAGTATCGAGACCACATTACCAAATGTGGCGGGCAAGAACCCACAACCCTCGCCGCCTCTGAGACGGTAGCTCCCAGCGAAGCACCACGTACCGATGCCCAGTCTGCTTAGCCTGTCTGTGCCCGCACAAGACTCTGGTTGATCACTTCTTGCAGGAGTATACGTGCAAGCGGTCTGGAGACTGTTGCATCATTCATTGGGGTTCCTTTGATGCAACCCACGAGGACATAGCTCGCTGGAGAATGCAAGGACGAACCGACATCCTGAGGCATATGTCGGTCGATTCTTCTGACCCGCACAATGAACGCGGAGTCTTCGTTACGAGCAGCTGCCCTTTCCTGAGCAAGGACGGGCAATCTGGACTGCACTCATGCATGATTCATGATACGAAGCCCTTCTACTGCAGGCTCTACCCGGACGACGGCCCGTGCGAGCACGAGGAAAACACTGATGCCTAGGCTTCTGAGAGGAGCCGGCTCTTGAGCTAGGTTTCCTCTCTGGAACGGTTGACGATGGGCATCCGCCAGCCAATTCCGAATGCCTTTCGCGTGATCTTTATTGCAGGTGCAGCCTGCCAGCGCTTGTACTCAGCTGACCTTATGCGATTCAGGATATCTGCTGCGAGTTTGTGATCGTACCCCATGTCGGCGAGTTCTTTTAGGGATCGTCGGTTCTCGACTATCTCATCGACTAAGGGTGAGACTACAGCATAGTCGAATGGGTCGTATTGATCCGGTTTCAGTTCCGCAGACGGGATCTTCACGATGCTGCTTCTCGGTATCGCTTCGAATCCCTGGTGACGATTGTAGTATTCGGCCAGTGAGTAGACTTCTGACTTGCTCACATCACCGATTACGGCGAGGCCACCGCTCATGTCTCCGTAGAGGGTGCAATAACCCAGTGCCAGCTCGGTCTTGTTTCCAGTCGTCAAGACAAGGTATCCGAACTTGTTTGAGAGCGCCATCAGCATGTTCCCGCGGATTCTGGCTTGTATGTTCTCTTCGGTCACGTCAGCACGGTATCCTTTGAATGACTTCTCCAGTGTCTTCTCGTAGGCGTGGAAGATCTCATCGATCGGGATCGTCAGGAATGAGGTTCCAAGGTTTCTTGAGAGGAGCTCGGCGTCGCGTTTGCTGTGGTCGCTTGAATATCGGGACGGCATGTAAACGCCGACGACGTTCTCCCGTCCTAGTGCTTCTACCGCTATTGCGGCTGTGAGTGCGGAGTCGATTCCGCCGCTGAACCCAATCACAGCTTTCTTGAACCCTGCCTTCCTGAAGTAGTCGCGCACGCCCAAGACCAGCGCCATGAATATGGATTCGTCCTTGTCTTCGGGTGGCATGACTATCGTGGGTGCTGTGCCCGTTTCGAGATCGAGATCGACCATCACAAGATCCTCTTCGAATGGCTTTCCGATTCCGATGAGTTCTCCTCTATTGTTGACAGCGAGGCTTTGTCCGTCAAAGACCAGCTCGTCTTGCCCGCCTACCATGTTCACGTAGAAGAACGGCCGTCTCAGTGCCAAGGCCTTGGATCGTAGTAGCTTCTCTCTCACAAGTCGCTTGCCTGCGTAGAACGGCGAAGCGTTGAGGTTCGCGATGACTTCGGCGCCTTTTCTTGCAAGTTCATCTACCACGTGGCGTTGATACTCGAGTTCCTTATCCCACAGGTCTTCGCAGATCGAGACTCCGAGCGTAAGTCTTCTTCCGGCAATTGTGATTGAGATCGGCTCGTTCTGAGCTGCGGGTTGGAAGTATCTGAGTTCATCGAAGACATCATAGGTTGGCAGAAGCGTCTTGTGAACGACTTGAATGATCCTGCCGCCATGGCAGATCGCCGCTGCGTTGTATATGTTCGAGCGGTCATGATCGACGAACCCTAGAACGGCAGTCATGTTGGACGTTTGTGCTGCAAGCTGTTCCGTAAGCAATCTGTTTCTCTCGATGAACCTCAGTGGCCCGTGGGGTAGCTCACCGTCTTCGGTTCGGAGTTCCCTTGGAGGGAGCAGATCTAGCGGTGGATATCCTGTGACTACCATCTCAGGAAAGAGAAGTAGATCGACTTTGAGATCTTCCGCCTTCTTCATGTAGGATTTGACAAGCTCCGCGTTCCCGTCGAGGTCACCGACGGTTGCGTTGACCTGTGCCATCCCGACTCGAAGGCCCGTCATGGAACCGAACCAGCAGCCAACAACCGTAGTGCCGAAACCTACTATATGAAAGAGAGCGGAAAGATTGGTCTGCTCAAAAAAGCGGATTCCTCAAATACAACCGCCAGACTCGGAACCGAAGAGGTGCACCCTTTGGGGATTATGTCAGAGGTTGTTCAGCCAGCAAGAAGAATGAGAACGCTACTGGTCCTAGTGGCTCTCCTCTATGTCGGCTCATATCTCGTTGGTTGGTACTTGATTAGCATCAAGTCGCCGTTCGCTCTTGAGACAAGTCAGGCACTGGGGGAAGCCGTCCTCACACAGCAACCCTTCACATCAATAATCGAGTCCCTGAAGGGAGGACAACTGATCAACGCGATTCTGATCACAGTCCTAGTGAATCTGTCAATTGGCGCGTTTCTGACCACGACACTCCCTGGAGTTGTGCCACTACTGGGAGCATTTGGTACAGCCGCGATTACGCTCATGAGAGGGCTTGTAATCGGGATAACCTACCCAGAAGTGCTTGCCGTGTCACCCGCGGCTTTTGCGCTTGGCCTTGGAACACTGATCCTTGAACTGGGGGCCTACGTCTTCTCGGGCGCCGCTGGAATCAACATCGCGCTGGCTCCGATTCTGCCCAGAAGATACGGCGTGAAGAGCAGATGGGCAGCCTTCAAGATGGCGTGCAAGGACACCGCAAGAATCTACGTGATCGTCGTAGTGCTGCTCGTGCTCGGCGCCATATGGGAAATGGGCGGGATATTCCTAGTCATGCGCCCAGGCTAGACGACCACGAACCCTCGATCAGAAAGCCAGCCCAGATCAATGTCGAATTGCACGCCTGCAAGAGTTAAATTGGATCTCTGCCTCTTGAGAGCGGCGGTCCTAGTCATTGTCCGAAGCCCTGAAGCAGAAGCTTGTCGATCTTGGGACGTCGAATCCGCAGTTCACGATACGCTCCGGCGAGGACTGTGACCTATACCTGGAACACACAATCGTTGACGCGAAGTACTACGGCATGGCCTCCAAAGAGAAAGTCTCGAAACGCTATGCCGCCAAGATGTGGCTGGTTGAACCAGAGCGCACTGTCAAGTACAGGGAGATCATCCAAGAACAAGAGAGTAGCGCAGGGATCTTACCCACTCCGAAGCTGAGTTTCGAGAAGAGTGCTTTCAAAGGAAAGGTCCTCTTCAAGAAAGAGAAGGGGGTAGCCATCGGTTTCAAGAAACCAGCAGACCCGTCCAGCTTCGGCAAGGTCTACCAGTACGACTTCGATGTCACAAAGATCCGTGGCCCCGTGAAGGATCTTGTTGAAGCCAACGGATGGAGATTCGAACAGATCATACTTGACTACCAACCTTCTCAAGTGCAGGGTCAACGCTTCTGCGTGCAGTGCGGCGCTGCATTGACTGCAGACGCTCTCTTCTGCACGAACTGCGGAAAGAAGGTTGGTTAGGGCAGCACCAGCGGCGTCAAAGTTGCCCGGCTACTTTCATCGAGACTGCACAGTCTACACACTGAACGGTGGCCTCGTCAAACCATCAATGTCCATTGGATCATTGGCGCTAGCATTGCTAGCGCAACAGTTTCTTAAACAAGCGCAAGTACTCTACCAAATGGGTTGAGAGAGTTGTCAGCTGAGATTGGCGGAAGAGAATCAGGATTTGTTCACTTCAAGGAAGGCGATGAGGTGAGAGTGAACGATGATGCCATACTCGCGCCTGACGCCATCCGCGGAGAAGTGGGAACCGTACAGAAGATCAATCGTTTTCAAAGCGAATCCCCGCAGGTCTCCGGTTCTGTTGTTGCGGTTGACCGTTACCAGCAACTGGTAAAACAGCCCAGGGAAACTGAAATCCTCGGTTTCGCTCTTCAGGTTTTCTTCCCGAAGATAGGGGACTCAATGCTTGTGGCCTCGAATGAGGTCACGCTCCTTTCGCAATTCAAGCAGAGAATCGAGACCCTTGAGGAACGACTCCTTGCCCACCTCAGGGACCCGCAACAATTCTGTGTGCTCAGCGACGGCGGACTGGATGTTCCGTTCGTGAACCAGAGTTTCGATGCGCCATTCTTTGGTGACATCGTCAGGTATGTGCTCAGGCCTAGGCTGGGCAGAGATGCCACCAAGGTTATCTCGCCAGAGGCTTCAGGACCACCACTAGCAGCTGTCTACGCAAGTATGGCCGGTCTGAATTTCGTCCGTGCTGTGAAGGTCTATGACAGGTCCCATTCGCAGCTGCCCGCGAGTTGGAGAGGCGCCGTCGTAGGAGACATCAAAGTCCGATCAGCAACAAAGGGAACTGAGAACTATTTCGCCGTTCCCGAAGGCGTGATGGGCCCCAACGATCGAGTAATCATATTCGATGATGTGGGTTTCACAGGAAGAACACGCAAAGCCGTCGTTCAGCTGGTGGAAAAGACCGGAGCAAAGGTCTCCTCAATAGTGAATGTCATAGAGAAATTCTATGGCGAGTCAAGGGATGTCGACATAAATGCAAGAGCAATCCT
>JALHTB010000212.1 GCA_022865625.1 Candidatus Bathyarchaeota archaeon | reverse complement strand
CAGCAATCAAACGAACCCTAGGCCACCGACTCACCTCCAACAGAAGAGACCACCAGAAACTCGAACTCATGACCAAAGTAATCGTCTACAACATCACAGTCCTAATCAAAAGCAGACAAAGAGGAGTATAGAGACAGAGCCTCAGAATCAGCTCAGACGGACAGATTGGTGCTTGAGATGCCTTTGAGTGCCATCTGCGCCTACGTTGCAGATGATGTGGCGAAAGAAGGCAGGGGAGAACCCTACCTAGACCTCATAGAGGCGCATAGGTCTGTAATCATCACGGGTCCAACAGGAGGAGTCGTCAGCAGCTACTGACAACCATCCTGAGACACGCTGAAACGTGCGCAGCGATTCTGGCTGCGGAACTGCTGCAACTGGTGCAGGTTCACAAAGAGCATTTGATGTTCCTATTCTTCTTTGGTCTCTTGCTCTTTCGCTCGTGTTTCGATGTATTCGACGACTTTCTCTTCACTGTACTTCTTGGCTTCCTGCTGTTTCTGTAGTTGTTCCTTGATTTTTCGCAGCAGCTCTTCCATAGTGTATGGTTTGACCATGTATCCGTCGGCGCCTCGGTTTACGGCTTCTATGGCGTTTTCCTGCGAAGGGTAGCCTGTTATGATGATCTTAACCGTCTTTGGAACGGCTTCTCTCATCGACGTCAACAGTTCTATCCCATCCATGTCGGGTAGGCGGAGGTCGACTAATGCTAGGTTGTAGAAGTTTGCGTTGGACTTGTCGATTGCTTCTTTGCCGTTCTCGGCGACGTCGACCTCGTATCCGTTCGCCTTCAGCATAGCCTCATGCGACTCACGTACGGCCACGTCATCGTCTATGACGAGAATCCTCGCCTGCTCCAGTTCTTTCATTTCTTCTTCACCTCTTCTAGGTTGGTTTTCATTGGAAGCGTCACTGTGAAGATTGTGCCTTCTCCGAGTCTGCTTTCAACAGTTATCTCGCCGCCGTGAGCCTCAACGAGGCGCTTGCACACAGGCAACCCTAAGCCTTGCCCCTTAGCCTTCGTTGTGAAGAACGGACTAAAGAGCTTGCTGAAGTCCTCTTGAGGTATCCCAACCCCTGTATCGTGAAAGCTCACGAGTGCCTCCTCATCGGACTTGGAGGCATCGACGGTAAGCTCACCACCCTCTGGCATCGCCTGAACTGCGTTCGTAATCAGGTTACTGAAGACCCGCTTCATAAGAAGCGGGTCAATCATAAGCTGCAAGCCCTCATCCACATGGACGGAGAGATTCACGTTGGATGGTATCTGCGTCTTTGAAAGCGCGTCTTTGAGTAGTTGAGCTATGTTGACTTGTGAGAGGTCTGGTTTCAACGGCACAGCATAATCCTGCAGGTCTGAGACGATCTTATCCATGTACTCTATCTCACCTTCAACCAGCGAGAGCCACTTGACGAGACCATACTCTTCAGCGACCTTCGCATAATCCGGCGGCAGCGACTCGTACCCCTTCCTGCCCAAATAGACGCCGGTGATTATGGCTTGCAGAGGGTTCCGCAGGTCATGCCCAACCATAGCTGCAGCCTCACCGATAGTTGCCAAACGTCGAGCCTCCGCAAGGCGTGCCTCCATCGCCTTGTGTTCCGTGATGTCTACTGCAATACCTCTCAGGCCGGCACTCTTGCCTTCACGCACGATGGGAGCAGTATACACAATCACGGGGAAAGCGGTGCCGTCTTTTCGCAGCACGGTGAATTCGCGCTCACCTATCATCTCGCCACCCATTATTCTCCGCATACCTCGCACCGCTCTATCGTGCTCCGCTGGAGCTAACATGTCAGAGGCGTTCAAACCTCTGCGATAGTCCTCCTCGCTTAGACCGGTTGCTGCAAATGCGGCGCGGTTCATATATCGGAGGTTGCCGTTTTCGTCGATTTCAAACACGATCTGCGGCAACAGATCAGCCAGTTCTCTGAATCTCCTCTCACTCTCCGTTAGTTTCTTCGTCCTCTCGAAAACCAACGTTTCCAAGTTCGTTGAGTATCGTCGGAGTTCCTCCTCCATGCGCTTGCGTTCGGTGATGTCGTCGAATGTTGTATAGACTTTGGAGGGTTTCGTTTCTCCAGGTTTGAATTGCGGTACTGCGTTGATGTTGATCCAGTGATATTGCTCGCTTTTGGGGTTGAAGACGCCCATCACTACGTTTCTGACTTCTTCACCGGTTTTCAGGGCGAGCATTGATGGATGTGTTTCTCCTGGAAAATCGGAGCCGTCGTCATGGATAGCCCTCCATCGAGGATCAATAGATGTCCTGCCTTGCATCTGATTAAGCGTTAAGCCGAGGATCCTTTCAGCAGCTGGATTTGCGGAGAATATTCTGCCGTCAGCGTCCTGATAGACGACACCCTGCGCCATACTCTCAAATAGTGTTCGATGCTTCTCCTCTGAGACCCGTAGCTCCTTCTCCACTCTCCTGCGCTCGGTGATGTCTTTGTCGACGCCTCGATAACCAAGAAGATCACCCTTCTCATCCAGTATTGGTACGCCGTTTGTGAGAAGGCAGATCCTTTCTCCGTTCTTGGTGAGGTTCCAGTTCTCCAAGTCAATTATGGTTTTCTTCTCGGAGGCAACCTGCCTGAAAATCTCGGCGACACGTTTTGCTTCATCTTCTGGCATGAGTTCAAATGGTGTCTTGCCAATGAGCTCTTCAGGGGTGTAGCAGAGGATCTGCGCAACCTTTCCGGAAGCAAACGTGTATTTTCCGTCCTTGTCAACTTCCCAAATCCAGTCGGCTGAGCTCGTTGCTACGTCCTTGAACCTCTTTTCGGATTCTTCGAGCGTCTGTTGCATTCGCTTGCGTTCGGTGATGTCTGCGAACACAGTCGCGAACTTTCCTTTTCCAGGAGAGAAGACAGATATGGTGAAGTGTTTCTTCATAGGCGGGAAATACGTTTCAAACGTTGTTGGTTTCCCAGTTGAAGCCACTTGCGCGTAGATGTCAGTGTATGGGGGCTCGCCTGTACCGTAGATTTCTGACGCCAAACTTCCCACAGCCCTCTCCCTCGGCAATCCGATAATTGATTCATAAGCCGGATTAACGTCGATGATTCTGTAGTCCACCGCCGCACCATGTTCATCATAGACAATCTCGTGCAGACAGACTCCCTCGCTCATCGTTGAATACAAAGAGCGAAGTCTCTGCTCGCTCTCCCGTAGAGCTTCTTCCCTCTTTTTTCGTTCCGTGATGTCTGTGATGATTGCTTGGAAACCGACTGTCTTTCCGGCGATTTCAAATCGCGTGGGCTTGGAAGTTAAGGTTAGTATCTGTCCGTCTCCGCGCTTGACTCGGAACTCTATCTGCTGCGCCTCTTCCGATGTTGACACGCCTTTCATGAAGACTTTGAGAACCCTCTCTCTGTCTTCTGGATGTAGGAACTCCATGAATGGGTGACCCACCAATTCTTGGACGGTGTAGCCTGTGAGGTCGGCGAGCGCCTTGTTGACATACGTGAAGTCTCCCGTCAGGTCGGTGATGCCTACCGGTGCCGCTGTGTTTTCGACTAGGCTGCGGAACTTTGCTTCGCTTTCTTGAAGCGCATTGTCTTTAGGCGTCGTCGCGGCAGAACGTGGTTGGACTCCCTTACGTTTTCCTGCTCGTCCTCTTTCCGCTTTCCGTCTCTTCTTCAAACTCCTCTCATATCCTAAGCACTATTCGTGAACTTGAATTGACTTTCACTTTGAAGTGGTCTTTGCGTGGTCAACATATTCAATCAACGTCCATTCCGGACGCGGTGTGAAGTTCAAGCCGAGCCTCTGGTAGAGGTTCTTGGCGATGAGCTTCTCAACCGTCTTTGCGCTTACCCCGAGCACGCTCCCAAGCGCCGTGTGGAAGGCTTCAAGTCGTTCAGGGATTTCTGCGCGTTTGAGTCCGTGATGATTCTCGATCTGTCCGTAGATGGCTTGTCTCACGATCTCGCCTAGAACCATCAGTCCGTAATCAACAGCCTCAAGCAGAATATCCCTGAACCCGGCAGGTTCACTCACGAATTGTGTCCTGCGAGAATTCGATCCGGCAAATGATGAGTTGCTTCTTGCGTAGCATAAGGGTTGGGTTGGTCGTACAAAGAAATGTGTCAATACAAGGGGTTTTGAGCACCCAGTTCCCGTCCGTAGGTGCACACGAGAATACTGACGATGGATCTCCTAGAGCCGTAGAAGGCAGGGTTTCGGTGAGGTGCGCCGGGGGTAGGCTTTGAACCTTCGAGGTCTAATGTCAGTAGCGTGCCATTGCCTTTTCGCTGTTGAATATCTTGATTGCGATCGCTAAGGCAATGACCATGTAGACAAATGCGGACGCGAGTTCCACGGCCAGATTCGACGCTGCAACCTTGTTGAGAAGCGCGTCTCTGATGATCAGCATGGCATTGAGTATCGGCGCGATCTCCAATGCGCGGAGTGTTTGTTCGCTCATGTATTGCATCGCCATGGTAGGGACCACGACAACCAGCGTTAGCGGGGAGAGCAAATTCTGTGCTTCCTTGAAGCTTCTCGCAAAGATGGAGATGACCATCTCAATTGATGCGCTCGTCATCGCAAGGACAAGCGTCGCCAACCCGATCAGCAAGAGGTTAGTGAACGAAATAGTGATGCCCGCGGCTGAAGGTTCACCTGCGCCGGCGGCACCCACGAGGAAAACAGCGCCTGCCATCATTCCCAGAATCGCAAGCACGGAAGAAAGCAGTGCAATCAGCACTGCGATCAGGAACTTCCCCAATACTATCTCCGTGCGAGTCGCAGGCATCGTCAACAATGCTTCCAGGGTTTTGCGTTCTTTCTCGCCAGCGGTTGTGTCCATTATGAAGTACATCGCTCCCGTCACAGCATAGATCCCGAGAAACAACGGTAGAAGTATCACGAGGAATATCGCGCCCGCTCCTGTCACTGAGACAGTTCGAACTTCGGTTTCTATTGGATTGAGGGCTTCTGGAGGGAGCCCAGTCTTTGCCAGTCTTTCCTCAACGACTTTGTTTGCGTATTTTGTGACAGCGTCTTGGACGAGGCTGAAGGCGATCGTGCCTCGAGTGCTGCTCTGATCGACAAAGACTGTAATTGTCGCGGTTTTGTCAGGTCCTTCAAGTATTCGTGAGAAGTTGTGTGGGAGAACCATTCCGAGTTCGTAGTCTCCGTTCTGGATCAGCTTCGTCATGTTCTCTTCGCGCCCAATCCTGACGATGTGGACTTGAGTTGAGGCAAGGGTTGCCAGGAAGTCGTCGGATGTGGCGTCGCTCTGGATGACTGCCACCCGGACCGGGTTCCTCTCTGGGCTCGCCAAGAACATGGGCAGAAACATCAGAATCGGGAGAACGATGATTGGGATCAGTATCATCGCGAGTATTGTCCGTCGATCTCGCAGCGCATCTTTGAGCTCCTTGCCCGCGATTACGCCAATTCTTCTGATATTCATCTCACGCACCTCAGTAAGTCACCAGTTGAACGAATATGCTCTCCAGGTCTTTTTGCGAGGTCAGGGCCTGCAGTTCTTTGACCGTTCCCATGCCGACTATTCTTGCGTGGTCGATAATCGCTATCTTGTTGCAGAGCTTCTGCGCTTCCGTCATGTTATGCGTAGAGATTACGATCGCTTTTCCTTCTTGGCGGAATCGTTCGACGAATGTGTGGATGTGGCGGGCGCTCATCACGTCCAGCCCCGCCGTTGGTTCGTCTAGTAGCAGGACCGGTGGGTCGTGGATGAATGCTCGGAGTAGTGCGACTTTCTGTTTCATACCTTTTGAGAAGTCGCCGACCTTCGTGTTCGCTCTGTCAGTCAGCTCCATGGTATCGAGGAGTTCATCAGCTCTCTTCGAGAGTGAATCTTTGGGCATTCCATGTAGTCTTCCGTAGTAGAGTAGGTGTTCTTTTGGTGTGAGGCGGTCGTAGAGACCGGCATCCTCAGGGAGGACACCGATCGACGCACGCACCTTCTGAGGTTCTCGAAGCAGATCATAGCCGGCAATGGTAGCTGTTCCGCCGGTTGGTTTGAGCAATGTGCTGAGTAGCCGCATTGTGGTTGTCTTGCCGGCGCCGTTTGGGCCGAGAAGACCGAAGACCTCCCCGTTGTCTACTTCGAATGTGACTTGGTCGACGGCAGTGAATTTCCCGAACATCTTTGTCAGCGACTTGCATTGTATCAGCGCACGCACACCCTTTGTGGACTCGAACGCGATCTCAGATCAGTCACACGTAAATGAACTGGTTGGTTCATTCAGTTCTCAGAGAGATTCTGAATGAGAGGACTTATGAGGGTCAGGAAGTGTTTCGGACATCTCGAAGAAGCCAACGCGATCTGGGGATGAGTCTCCCTCAATGAGTCTTCTACTGGCCCAGAAAGGTCGAGTGAACATTCCTCGCGGGTCAAAGGTTTTCTGCATATCTCACAAGGATGACCCTGACGGACTTGCGAGCGCGGCCCTTGCCCGTTGTGCGACACATTGCTCGTTCAGTCTGACAGGTTACGAAGATCTTGAGAGGGTTCTGGCGGATGCGCCGCGTAATTTGGATTGTCTCATCTTGGCTGACTTGGGTCTCAATGAGAAGAGAGAAGTGATCAGTGGTCTCCCTGCGATTGCGGAGCATGTGCTTTACGTGGATCATCATCTGCTCTCCGCAGAGTCGAAGAGGGCCCTACGGAAGGCAAAGGTGATTGTTCGCCATTCATTGAGCGAGTGTGCAAGTGTACTGGTTTGGGATGCGCTTAGGGAGATGCTCCCTGATCAGGCGATCAACATCGCGGCCTACGGTGCCGTGACCGATCCGCCGGTGTCTGGGCGTCTTACACGTCAAGTCATCCTGGAGACGAGCTGGAACCTCGACGCTTACGAAGGCCACCTATTGGCGCTTGCTCTCTCTTCCCGGAAATGTACTGACACATTGAGGAAGAGAATCGTCAGGGGATTGGCGGCGCTTCAGCTGCCCCACGAGATGAGCGCGGTGAGTCGCCTTGCTGATCAGCAGGCCGTGGGGATGTTGAGAATTCAGAAGCAACTGTACGATCGGGCGGAAGTGAGGGGACGGGTGGCGATCGCTCGAGCAGGCCACCTAGCACTTGGAACAACTGCAGAACTCCTCCTGGGCGTTCCGAACGTGGTTTCGAGTCTCGTCTACCAGACGACACGACGAGCTAGGCATGCTCGGATATCGGTTCGAGGCACAGACGAATGCGGTCAACATCTCGGAAAGTTGATGCTTAGACTCTCCCGCAAAGTTGGCGGTGAAGGTGGCGGACATATGCTTGCGGCTGGAGCGATGGTTCCCAGCTCACGAATGCGAGAATTCCTCAGCCTGTTCGTCAAGGCAGTGGGGCACTAGTCTTCCTACGGTACGCCTAGCCTGAAGTTTGCCTGAGCACCGCACTTGTTGCACTTGCAGTAGCCCAGACCGTCAACTGTGAATCGGACGTGTTGGCCGCAAGCAGTGCAGTCACCTTCAAAAGACCTCAGCATGCTTACGCCCGAAAGGCCCTGCTCTACCTGTCGCTTCTGCCTCTCTTCAGTCTTGACCTTGGAGACTTGGAGGCGTACGTGCTCTTCCTTCAGCTTCACAAGGTACGACTTGGGCAGCTTCCGAGGCATGAGTAGTTCCTGCGAACAATGGGTGGACCTTCGTATAAGGGTAGGCAGGCCAGACAGCTGATGCTTCAGATCCTGTCGAGTCTTTCTGCCACGAATGCAGCTGTGGTCGGCCCTATGTTTCGGCCCAGAGAGCCGAGAGCCTGCCACGTATGCCTATTGCCAGAACTGTGGCAGACAGATTCCTGGTGATTCCGTATTCTGTGTTCACTGTGGCAACAGGCAGACATGACAGTCCGCTCGCTCACCT
>JALHTB010000211.1 GCA_022865625.1 Candidatus Bathyarchaeota archaeon | reverse complement strand
GCGTTGAAGCGCATGGAGAAGAATGGTAAGCTTCCATCCACGATCAAGCAAGTGAAGCCGCCAGGCTACTGGAAACGCGACGGACGATACATGCTCAGGATACTGTTCCGCTGCGACAGCTACCACATACGAGAAGGGCATCTGGATTTGCCGCATCATCTCTCTGTCGCATTCAGGGGCAAGTTGAAGTGGATTGGCAGGCAGGGACGATTGGAGGTTGCCTGGGATACTTTGTCGAAGAAGTGGCGTGTCTTTCAACCTGTGAATGTGAAATCGATCATTACCCCGTTGGGGTCCAAGACATGCTACATCGACATGGCGTCCGAAACCTCGCAACCATCTGGCTCCCAGAATGGCGTCAACCAATCGCATACCAGTCCGGCCGCTTGCTGGCAGATTGGTGGTACTGGACCAACCGCATAGCCCAACACCAGCAACGACTCGCTACCGTGAACGAACGCAGGAAGTCGAAGCAGCTCTCAAAACTGTACAGGATAAGGAAGAAGCGTTTCAGACATGCAGTAGCCGCATTTGCTCGACAATTCATCAAGGACATCTACAGTCAAGGCACGTCAACAGTCGTTATCGGTGAACTCACAGGCATCAGAACCAACAGCAATCATGGTAGGCAGGGAAACGCGATGGTCCACAACTACTGGAGCCACAAGCATATTGCGGATAGGCTCAAGTGGACAGCGGAAGAGTACGGCATCAAAGTTCGCACGGTCTCGGAAGCCTACACCAGTCAGACCTGTCCACGATGCCATTCACGACATTCACTGCGCGTTCTGCGCGGGTTCCGCTGTCTGGATTGTGGTTTAGAGGCACATAGGGACGCGGTTGGCGTCTTGAATATGGCTGCCCGCTGCGGCGAGCATGCTGTCAGGCCAATGGTTTGGCCTATGCTTCTACGATGGGATGGATGCGGGTGGAACCGCAACAACGGAATGCCCACCCAACAGAGGATCAGAGTGGAAGCATGAATCTCCCGACTTCAGTCGAGGAGAGAGTCAAAAGACCGAATACGCGTGCCGAGCATGCACTCACCGCAATCGTTTTGCTAGTAGAGAATGCCATGGTGTGAGCCATGGAAGATGTCATGCGGCCAGAGGCATTAGAGCCTTGGCTTAAGCAAACTCTGAAGGCCCAAATCACGACAGTTGAGAAAGCCATTCAGAAAGCCAAGACCGACACTGAGGCTCAGCTGACCTCACTCAATGAAATCACAGGGGATCTGCTGGAAAAGTCTGAGAAGGCCTCTACTGAGAAGAGAAACGACAGAGCCGTGTACAGGGCAGCGAGAGCAGTAAGCCGAATGTGCGTGGAGCTTCAGAATCTCACATCAGCTCCTGTTTTGGGAGAACCTCAGGGCTACGAAGGACTGCGAGGGTTCAGCGATGCCACTGCCAAACTCGCAAGTGATGTTGCGGGAATACGTGACAGATGGATCGGATATATTCGCCCCTACTACATCCTCGATATGATGAGTCTGAACGCCTCAATCGACAAGCTTCGCCGGCTCGGAGACCAAGCATGGGAGATCTTCAGCAAGGAAGGGAGCCTGCTCAAGCGCGTCGAAGAAATCCACAACAAAGTGGAGAAGGTCGAAGAACTTGAGATGTCACTACGGAAACAGCTCGAAGAACGCGATCAGGTGACAGTCGAACTGAAGAACCTTGATCCGCTGGTCTCAGAAGCAGAACGTATGATCGAATCTGCTTTGGCTGATCCGAGGGTCGCAGAGCTGAAGAAGATCGATGCCAGATTGAAGAGCCTTCGCGCAGAACTTCTCGCATCGGGCTTCAGGCGGCTAGGAAGGCCCCTTCGGAAACTCGAGGCGATGACCAACAGGGGTGAGTACCCAGTTGCCCCTGAAGTCAAGGAGAAACTGTCAGAGTACCTGAAGCGACCTTTCACGACGTTCATCCGTGAAGGAGAAGGATACCCGTATCTCAAATCCGTCTTGAGAACGATGCAGGAAGCTGTCGAACGAAAGAAGCTTGTCCTGAAGCAGCGTGAAGAAAGGAAAGTGCTTGAGAGAATAGACAACGTTGCAGAAAGAAACGTACTAGACAGGATACACAGCGAAGCCACAGCGCTCGTTGGCGAACGAAGAAAGTATCTCCAAGACCCCACATGCCTTGAACTGATCCACGCGTACAAGCAGAAGAAACAAGATCTCAAGAACCTTCAGTCAAGACGCACAGACCTTGAACATCAAGCCAAGTTGCTCTCAGACAAGGCAGAAACTCTAAGGAACTCGCTAGTCCAGCTTATCAAAGAGACTGGACTACTGGCGGAGAAGTTGTCAAAGAGACCGGTGAAGCTCGAACTGGATATGTCCAATCTGCCAGCCTAGACGAGGATCTTTACTGTTTTCTTGCCAACCATGGCGCGAAGCAGTGCCTTTCCAAGATCGGAATCCTTTGAGACACGGATCTGGCTCTTCTTCCCGATTGTAGCTGAGAATAGGTATTCGTTGTCGACATAGACGTTCGCGACTTCGCCGACGTGTCTCTTGTCGAACTCAAGCTCGATTCTGTTTCCTACCTCCAATGTCTTGAACCGGACTTCATCTCCCCCTGTCGGTGTCGCAGGCTCCACATCAATGCGGATGCCTAGGGATTTCTCAAGTTTCGAGATCGTAGCTCCTTTCCTGCCTATCAAAAGAGGTATTGACTCGCTGTCCACCTTCAGGATGGCCTTGTTGTCAGACACAAACGTCACCTCGGCATCTGGATCAAAGCGGCGGATCTCTTGTAGAACCCTTTCCGCAGCAAGTTTGCGAGCTCCGGACACCTGAGGTGCAGCTTCAGTGACGGGCACTATGACATTCTCCTCTCCGAAAGTGTACACCTCATATTCGAGCTTCCCAGTCTCGAAGTCTTTGACCTCTACAATCGGGCGAGCGAGGTCCGCCTCTGTCATGCCACTTGGAACTCGCACGAGTAGGTTGAGACAGAATACGTTGACGACTTCTCCATAACGGACGAAGATGATTGTGTCGATGATGTGGGGAATCATGCCGAGCTCGACGCGTCCGATGAATCTCTGCACGGCATCTATTGCGTCGGACGCGTGTACAACCCCAATCATACCAACTCCAGCCAAGCGCATGTCTGCAAAGACCTGGAAATCCTTGGTCTTCCTCACCTCATCGAAAATCGTGTAGTCTGGCCTTACCAGCAGCAAGATCTCGGCGGTATTCTCAAAATCCCCTTCAAGCCGGCCGTACTGCGTGATTTCAGGGCTTACTTGGAGGTCGCGCGGTGACTCGAGGGTCTTCACGATCTTGTTCTGCTTCAGGTAGAACTCGGCAAGTGACGATGCAAAGGTCGTCTTGCCTGATCCTGGCGGACCAGCAATCAAGATTCCCTCGGCTTTCAACTTCAACCTCTCCATCAATCGCTCCGATAGTTTGTAGTCTTCGAGGCGGAGCGACACGACGGGTCTCACAATTGTGACTTCTAGGCCATCTGAGAACGGCGGCCTAGTGATTGCAATCCGGTACCTTCCAAGCTGTATCACTGAGGCACCGACGCGGCTGATCTCAACAAATCCTTCGTCGCTGACATGTGCTGCATCATTGATCTGCTTGATTATCTGCTCAAGCTCTTCGTTCGTTGTCAGTCGATCCGATATCCTGACGAGTTCGAAATTCCCTGGTTTCCCTCGTTTCGCAAGAGGCAGGGTTCCCTCTTTGACGTGGATGCTCGCTGTTTCTGGGGTGAAGAGGTTCTCAAAGATCAGGCCCTCAGTCTTCACTTGATGTGCTGAGTAGAGTACCTTGATGCCCTGCACTTCAGCGACCAGAGCCTGGACGTAATCATTAGTCACCAAGGTTGCGTTCTCTTTTCGGGCAACATCTGTGATTATGGCGTCTAGTCTGCCGCTCCTTGCCAGTTTGATCTGGTCAAGGTCCGGCCTGGACCCCATGTAGGTGAGCTTCGTGTTCTTGTTCTCGCATAGAGTCCGCAGCTTTTTCAGTTCGGCGAGGCCAGTGTGGCCTATGTCCCTGCCCTTTGACGCTTGTGCCTGCAGCTCGTCCAACACGGCATACGGTATAATTACCTCAGCGATCTGTTCTCTCTCCAGAATCTCCGATATCCGTCCAGCAATCACTGCTGAAGTGTCGGGGACTAGGCGTTGCGGTGATGACATCTCAATCGTGGTAGCAGCAGTATCCTTGTGATAAAAACGTGCCTCGCAGGCGACTCTGAGTGTAATCCAGAACGGGTAAATAGTACCAAAGCAACCTCATCGCCGAGAGGCCGCTATCTTGGTCAAAGCTGCTACTGAGCCGTCTCTTCATGTGCAACCCGTGACCCCTCTGAGCCGCACACAGAGTCTTTGCCCCGAATGCCTCGCAATACTAGATGCAGAGATATACGAACAGGGAGGAAAGATCTGCATACGCAAGACCTGCAAGAATCACGGAGAATTCAACGAGCTCTACTGGGGATCCAGCGATCTCTACAGGCGAGCGCAAGAATACGCACGGGACGGGAAGGGAGTCGACAATCCCTTTGTGACCAAGCAGGAGCCCACATGTCCAGTCGACTGTGGTCTCTGCAATCTGCACATGAGCCACACAGCGCTCGGAAACATTGTCGTGACAAATAGGTGCGACCTCAACTGCTGGTACTGCTTCTTCTTCGCTGAGAAAGCTGGATACGTATACGAGCCAACCCTAGATCAGATTCGGTCAATGGCTCGCTCGCTGAGGAATGAGAAACCAGTACCCTGCAATGCCGTCCAACTCACAGGTGGAGAACCAGCCCTCCGTGAGGATCTTCTGGACATCATACGGATCTGCAGAGAAGAAGGAATCGAACACGTTCAACTCAACACAGACGGCATTAGACTGTCGACCGATCCTACCCTCGCAGAGAGGGTGAGGAAGGCAGGCGTCAACACGATCTACATGAGCTACGACGGCACCACACTCGAGAAGAATCCAAAGAACCACAGAGAGATCCCTGGAGCCCTCGCAAACTGCAGCCGAGCTGAGGTAGGCGTCGTTCTGGTTCCAACAGTCATCAAGGGTGTCAATGATTCTGAGGTCGGAAACATCATCCGATTTGCGCTGAGGAACCTCGATCCCATCAGAGGCGTCAACTTCCAACCGATCTCAATTGTTGGGAGAGTCCCTGAGCGCGAGAGGGAACGCCTCCGAATCACAATCCCAGACGTCATAAACAGGATAGAGGAGAGCTTTCCGGGACAGATATCACGAGATGACTTCTATCCGATTCCGTCGTGCATGCCATTCAGCAACTTCGTGGAGGCTTTGACAAGAGAGCGAGAGTATGAGCTTTCAACACACTTCGCCTGCGGCATGGCAACGTACCTATTCTTGGATGACAACAAGATCATTCCGATGCCTCGTTTCCTGGACGTAGATGGCCTCTTCGAGTACCTGGATGAAAGGGCAGGCGATCTCAGAAGTGGCTCCAACAAGTATCTAGTCGGTATGGGGTTACTCTACAATCTCTTCTCGAAATTCATCGACAAGAGCAAAGCCCCGAAGGGGCTCAACCTGTCAAGGATTCTGTTCGATGCGCTCCTCAAACACGACTACAGAACACTCGGCGCGCTTCATCACAACAGCCTCTTCATCGGTCTAATGCACTTCCAAGATCTCTACAACTACGACATCGAGAGAGTCAAACGCTGCACAATCCACTACGCGACCCCGGACGGACGAATAATCCCATTCTGCACGTTCAACGTGATACCCGAATGGTACAGAGACAAGATCCAGAAACAGTATGGAACACCAATCCTAGAGTGGGAGAAAAGAACCGGCCGCCAGCTCAGGGACGACTTCTACAGAAGAACCGTAGAACCCGAAGCTGTCAAGGCAGCCTAGCTCAACCATCCCGCCGTCTTCGACAGCTCCATCTTCTCCTTCATCACCGCTTCTATTCGAGCGCTTTTGCCACTTTGTCCATAATGTTGGAAGGAAGCGCCGTTGCTTTCCAGCTGACGAGATCGAGTCCGATGATTCTGAGATAACCCGTACAGAGCAATTCGCCATCAGATTTCTTACGAATCTCGAAACTGTACTTCATCGTCTTCTCTGTTCTCTCGTCCACTCGTAGCATCACAGTCACAATGTCTCCGAATCTAGCCGGAGCCTTGTAGCTGCAGAACGCCTCCACACGTGGGATGGCTATCTTGTACTTCTCATTCAGTTCCCTGAATGTGAAGCCGAGAGAACGATAGAGATCCTCCTCTGCTGCCTCAACGTATCTGAAGTAGTTTGAGTAGTGGACTACTCGAAGCGCGTCCGTGTCCACCCATCTGACAGGAATATTGACTGTGAAGACCATCACATGTCTCTCCCAGGCACGGCATCAGGAGAGACGAGATACCCACCTGTGGTATGATAGCGCTTTCTGTCAAGCCATTACGTGCTCTGGTTACTGTTGAGCAGGTCGCGAAGTAGCCTTAGCGAGATGTTTCCGCCGCTGATGACCAGCACGAGGTTTTCTCCTGTCCTCGGATGATAGCTGTGACCAAGCGCAGCTATGACGGCGGCGGCTGACGGCTCGACGAGCACATGGAGCGACTCGAGCGCCATCTTTGTCGCCAACCGAATCCTCTCATCCGATGTCAAGAGAATGCTGTCTACGTGTTTGCTGGCTATGCGAAACGTGAGTTGTCCTGGTTCTCCGGGGGCTAGGCCATCAGCGATTGTGCTAGAATCGTCCAGTCTGATCGGTCTACCCGCTCTGAGTGATTCGTACATCGACGGGGCCTTCTCGGATTGAACACCGTACACCTTGGTGTCAGGTCTCTCCGCCTTCATGGCGAGAGAGATTCCTGCGATGAGTCCACCACCACCAACAGGAACTAGGACAGTATCGACATCCGGTAGGTCTTCCAAGATTTCTAGGCCTATTGTTCCTTGACCCGCGATGACATCTGGGTCGTCAAAGGGATGGACGAGTATCGCTCCCTGTTCTTTCTGTATCTCCAGTCCTCGAGCGTGTCTTTCAGCATGGCTTCGTCCATGTTCCACCACAGTCGCTCCCTGTTCTTTGATAGCAGCTATTTTCTCAGGTACGGCAGATGTGGGCACAACAATCGTCGCAGTGGTCCCGAGCAGTCTGGCAACGTACGCCACAGCTAGGCCATGGTTGCCGGAAGAGACCGCCACTACACCACTATTCAGTTGAACGTCGTCAAGGTGCAGCATCTTGTTTGCGGCGCCGCGTATCTTGAACACTCGAATCGGTTGGTAGCATTCCAGCTTCAAGAACACATTTGCATCGAACTGGCGACTGAGATACTCACTTCTGTACAGTGGAGTTCTGTAGGCGATGCCTTGTATCGTCTTCGCTGCTCGCTTAACATCATCCAACGAGGGAAGGGGCCTCTCGGACGGCGTCTCCATTCATGTGCACCTGGATCTAGCGTTCTACCTTGAAGCCTATTTTCACAGCTGCCTGAAACAGTCCGACTTTATCCTTCGTGATTCTTCCTCGCAACGAAGCCACTTCGAACCACTCCATTCCGCGCACGGTCTTTGATGCCTCTTCTATGGCTTCCCGAACAGCATCAGCGAAGCTTTCAGGCGATTCTCCAACAATCTCAATGTACTTCCAAACCATGTTGCCCACCTCTGCGAGATTGATGCTGATCGCGAGACGATAACTCTTTGCGTTACAGTCTCCTGAAGTCTCGAAAGATACTCCAGTCTGGCTGGAACGGGTCTGCTGTTCAACGGCAGTGGATCCATACAATCATGACTGATGACAATGGCAATCCAGAAATAACTGGCCAGTCAGTCGCTATTCCGCTCAAACAGAGAATCAGTTACACTGGTTTGCTGGATCGAGACATCGGATAGGATTTGTGAGTCAATGGATCTCGAACTAATCGTCATCGCAATCGCACCAATCGTATTCCTCGCTTGGTACGTGTACACAAGAGACCGATACGAGCGGGAACCACGCAGACTCATCGTGAAGACTTTCGTTCTGGGCGCAGTACTTGTCGTGCCGGTCATTTTCGCCGAGGTAATTGGAAGTCTAATCCTTCCAACGTCACCTGATCCTCTTGCATTATTCCTTCATTTCCTGATCGTCGTGGCGTTCGTGGAAGAGTCATCTAAGTATCTGGCTGTGCGCCTTTCCGTATACAACTCGCGCGAGTTCAATGAGCCGATGGACGGCTTGGTGTATGGCGCAATAGCCGGGCTGGGGTTCGCAGCGCCAGAGAATCTGTTGTATGTCCTGAGTCGAGGAGCAGTCTTAGGAATCGTGCGAGCAATTCTATCAGTTCCAGGGCACGCACTCTGGGGATCAATCATCGGATACTATCTGGCACGGCACAAACTCAAGACCGGCCGGGGTTCAAGTCTTGTAGGCCTCTGTCTTGCAACAATCCTGCACACCGCATTCGACTACGCTCTGGTTGCTACCGAAGCTCTGATTGCGATCTTGATCGCCGGTATCATCATCGCTGCAGGATGGGCGATCTTCTTCAGATTCAGAAAAGCAGCCCTCGCGGCCTCTCCTTTCAGACCTGAGGCGAGGCCGCTTCCGCCTCTCTCCAGCACCAAATACTGCATGTACTGCGGAAACTTGATGCTGGTAGATGACAGATTCTGCCGGTCATGTGGAGCTCAGCAACTGTAATTCGAACCGGACAGAATGGACTGGGCGCGATCCGGAACGCCCGCTATCTGATAGGACGTTGAGCGACGTTGTGTGGGACTGGTGAATGGTAGCCCGGGGGAGATGTTCGGGTTCGTGCACGAACCTTTCGAACTCCCGTCGGCGGGTTTCTTCTCATCGGCGAGACCCAAAGCCCGCTATGCCTAGACGGAATGAGTGTTCCTTTGTCCACTACATTCGGCGGAGCATCAGGCTCCTCCACCGGGCTGTAAGCCCCGGGCCGAAGTACCCCGAGTCTTCACCGCGGCTATAAATCCTTCATTTCCCGCGAGAAGTATCATCCGAGCTTGAACGGGCGGCCTTCTGTGAGTGTGCTCTGAGGTATCTTGTCCTTCCATCTTCGAAGGAAAGCTACATCTTCCTTTTCCTCTCTCAGATCGTCAGGGAGCATGTGCGGGATCTCATCGATTATGGGATACCATCGACTACACTTCGGGCATATGATAATGCCTGAGACGATCTCCTCGCCCTCCTCGAAAACATGAAGCTCCAAAGGGTAGGCCTTGTCAATCGGGCACGCAAGTATATCCATCAACCTCTTCTTCAACTAGTTCCCCTCACATACGGAATCTATATCACATGTTTCTATGATCATCGGTCTGGGCTTATCACATTACTTGGACCAGAGCCCTCTCCCTATACCTCTGTAGATGAGGCCTACCTTTTCTATGTCTTCTGGTTCAAGGGTTCCCGTGCAGTCGACGACGACCGAGTTCTTTGACATATTCGCAGCTAGATCGATTGCTTTTATCAACCTGAACTCGTTGTGGGCTACTGCGAGAATTGTACAGTCTGCTCTCTCCAACGCGCCTGGCAAAGTGGGCATTGCATGGTAGCCCATTTGTTTGAGCTCTTCTTGAGTGTACATGGGATCATACACAGAGACTCTGCTCCCGCGCTTTCTCAGTAGGTTAACAAGTTCGATCGAGGGTGAGAATCTAGTCTCCTTCACGTTCGGGCGATAGGCGATGCCGAGCACTGTGAATCTTGATCTCTTGACACTCTTGCCACTCTTGCCGCAGATTCTCAAGCCTTCAGCGGCGAGTCTTAGGACGTGACTGGGCATCTGATCGTTGGTTCGTCGCGAATCCATGGGAATTCTGAGTTTCGTCTCGTTTGCTTCAGCCGCGAGAAGGTACGGATAAACAGGAAGACAGTGACCTCCCACGCCAGCTCCAGGGAACAGCAAGTGAGAGTAAGGCTGAGAATTGGCCGCCTCCATTGCTTCGAGATAGTCGATTCGGGCTTCCTCGCAGAAGATTGCGAATTCATTCGATAGCGCTATGACGACATCTCTGTAGATTGTCTCGAAGAGTTTCGAAGCCTCAGCAGTGGGTATGTCGCGCATTCTGATGAGTTCACCATCAACAATGCATGACAGTACTGCGACCGTCACGTCGAGGCTTCTCTTGTCGATGGCACCCACAGCCCTTGCATATTTCCGCATGTCGGTTAGTCCTTGGCCTCCCATTGCTCTGATGGGGCTGTAGGCGAGTCCGAAATCCTGTCCTGCTTTGAGTCCAGAGTGTTTCTCGATTGTGACCTTGACGACCCTGTCAGTAACGGTGGGCCCACACGTACTCTGGAAGAGTACGAGGGAACCGGGTCGGATCCCTTTGCCGATCTCGACACATGCCTCCTCCACATGTTGGTAGTACGGTTTCTTGTGTCGATCGATTAGTGTCGGGACCATGATCGCGATTATGTCGCTCTTCGATGAGGCGTCCTCTGTGTCTGTCGTCGCTGTCAACTTGCCTGAGCCCACGACCTTCCTGACAAGTTCAGGTAGGCCTTCCTCATTGATTGGTGACTTCCGGGAGTTGATCGCCTTGACCAGAGATGAGTTCTGGTCTGCTCCGATGACATGGGCGCCAGCTTCAGCGAAGAGACATGCCAACGGCAACCCCATCCAACCAAGTCCGACCATCTCAACAGTGAACAGACCAGCATTCAGTTTCGCAGGGATGTCGCGCGGGTCCGTTGTCATGAGCTCGGAGGGAGCCACAAGAAACACCAAAACGTACGGTCGAATGGAAGGCGTATTTAGGGCTACTGTTCCTTAGCTTGGAATTGAACAGTCGTAACAATGGGATCATGACAGCGGTAGAGGATTTCGAATGGGCAACTCTGCAATGAGAATCTGGATCGATGTGCTGACCCCGAAACAGGCGAACCTGTTCTCCGTCTTCGTTCGAAGGCTGACCGAGCACGGGCACGAGGCCTTTGTCACCACTAGGCATTACAGAGAGGTAGAGCAGCTCCTGCAAATACGCAACACGAACGCAACAGTAATCGGAAGACATGGCGGCGCTGACTTGGCAGCTAAACTCACAGAGAGCTCCAAGAGAATCACGGGACTCACGGAGTTAATCGTTGACAAGCGGCCCGATCTTGTGATATCTTTCTGTTCGCCAGAGGCTGCGAGAGTGGCGTATGGACTCGGGATTCCTCACTACGCTCTCTGCGATTCCCCGCACGCCGAAGCAGTTTGTAGGCTATCGATTCCCCTGTTGAAGAGGCTGTTCACTCCGAGAGCTGTGCCCAAGAGTGCGTGGAAGCGATACGGCATCGCCCCGTCTGACATTGTACAGTACAACGCACTTGACCCTGCTGTGTGGATCCGCGCCTATGCTCCTGGGGTCGATCTGAGGGATACCTTAGGGTTGCGCAGCGAGAAGCCTATCGTTGTGTTACGAACTGAAGAAGAGTATGCTTCCTATCTCATCCGAAGCGGGGTGAAGAGGAGCATTGTCACACGCTTGGCCCGTCCGCTCACTGAATTGGGCGCCCAAGTTGTCGTGCTGCCACGATACGAGAAACAAGTC
>JALHTB010000210.1 GCA_022865625.1 Candidatus Bathyarchaeota archaeon | reverse complement strand
GCCGAGGGTCGGGATTTCACGATCACGCCCTACTTGGAACGACGAAAAGAACTCACTAAGATTGTGAGAGAGTCGGATCAGGTTCGTATCGCCGAGCAACTGCTGACAGATGACCCAGAAGAACTTGAACGATACTTTGACAAGGCCGTGTCGCTGGGATGCGAGGGTCTTGTCGTCAAGAGTGTAGGAACAGAGTCTGTCTACCAAGCGGGCGCGCGTGGTTGGCTCTGGATCAAGTACAAGAGGTCATACAAAGCGGAGGTGGCTGACACATTCGATCTAGTTCCAGTCGGCGCCTTCCACGGAAGGGGAAAGAGAGGAGGAACTTACGGTGCTCTCCTAATGGCTGTCTACAATCCAGAGACCGATCAATTCGAAACCATATCCAAGCTCGGCAGTGGTTTCACAGACGAAGACTTGGAGAAACTGCCAAAACTCATCGGCCAAGATGTGATCCTTCACCCGCATCCTAGAGTCAACTCTGAGATGAAAGCTGATGTCTGGTTCACGCCGACACAAGTGTTGGAAGTATCCGCTGACGAGATCACACTCTCGCCGCTACACACGTGCGCGCTGGGCGCGATAAGACGGGGGAGGGGGTTGGCGCTGAGGTTTCCCAGATTCACAGGCAGATATCGTGACGACAAGTCGCCAGAGGACGCCACAACGACTAAGGACGTCCTTGAGACCTATCACGGACAGCTGAAGAAGATCGAGGCCGAAGGATAGCCGAGTTGAAGATCATCATCACCTATGCACTACCTTTTCTGGCAGCCCCTTACAAGTAGTTGCACTGCTGAATCGCTGTCCGATCGACTAATATCGGCAAGTTGGTCAGTCACTCAGTGGAAGTCCTGTTCGTTGTCATCTAGCAAGATCATCACACATGTCCTCGAAAGAATCAAGAGCAAGGAATTCAGAGGGCCAACACGAGTCACCCAGGCTGCACTGAAAGCTCTAAACGAAGCCTCTCAGGCATCTGACTGTCGCTCTCCCAGACAATTCCTGGAAGAGCAAGTCTCGTTTGGCGATCTGTTGGTCAAGACACGCCCGACTGCCATTCTCCTCGCAAACGGCGTGCGACTGGTCACCGAAGCGACCAAGAAAGGCGGAGATCGAGGACTGGATGTGCTTGGGCTTCAAGATCTTGTCTCGAAGACGGTGGATTCCTTTCTTGCTCAGATCCACGAATCCGTTGAACAGATCGGTGAGATCGGAGCTAGAAGGATACGTAGCGGAGACACAGTTCTCTGCTATGGCTACAGCACATCCGTTCTGTCGATTATTGCAAAGGCACAGGAACAAGGAAAGAATGTGAAAGTGATCGTTAGCGAAGCTCGGCCTGAGCTCGAAGGTCGTTCAATGGCTAAGGAATTCCTGAGACTTAACGTGCCAACCACCATGATCATCGACTCCGCGGTATTATACTTCATGAAGGATGTAGATCGGGTTCTCACCGGCGCGGACGCAGTCACGGCGAACGGGGCAGTGATCAACAAAATAGGCACCTCCACAATCGCAGCGATCGCTCACTACTCAAGAGTAAATGTCTTCGTCGCGGCCAGCATCCACAAGTTCAGTCCTGAGACGATATTCGGTGAGCTGGTCGAGATAGAGGAACTAGATCCGTCACTCATCATTCCTGCGAGAGAGATGTCGGAGTTCAAAGGGATGCATATACGCAATCCAGCTTTCGATGTCACTCCGCCAGAACATGTTGACCTAGTGATCACCGAGAGAGGAGTCATCCCGCCGCAAGGAGCAATTATGGTACTGCGCCAACGCGAAAACGTGTCTCTTGGCACAGGCTTCCCAAGTTCCTGATGATATGATCCAAGGGAGTTGAGAAGATGCACAGTACAGGAATTCCTCGCGAAGCCAAGCAGATAGCTGAAGACATTAGAGACATGAAGATCAGAGGCGCCGGGGAACTCGCGAGGGCAGCTGTCAGGGCGCTCATGATCGCATGTGAAAGATCGCCCGCGAAGAACACTCGCGATTTCCTAGATGATCTTCGAATTGCTGCAAGGGCATTACTTGAGACAAGGCCCACGGCGGTGTCGCTGCCAAATGGTATTCGCTACGTCATGCACCGAGTCAACCAGGCTAGTCGGACAACTCAAGACGTTGAACAACTGCGTTCAGTCGGCATAAAGGCGGCAGAAGAGTTCATCGCGAACTCGAACACTGCGATCGAGCGGATCGGGGAGATAGGGGCACGCCGGATCAAGGATGGCGACGTGCTGCTGACTCACTGCAACAGTTCTGCAGCGATTTCTGTGATCAAGACTGCTTGGCAGATGGGCAAGCGTATCCATGTTTACGCCACTGAGACTCGACCGCGATTCCAAGGTAGGATCACCGCAGGCATTCTCCTTGAAGCAGGAATACCAGTGACGATGATCGTTGACAGTGCGGCCAGGTACTTCATGAAAGACATTGACAAGGTAATCGTTGGTGCAGACGCTGTTTCAGCCAACGGAGCCGTTGTCAACAAGATCGGAACGTCAATGATCGCTCTGGCGGCAAAGGAGTCTAATGTGCGTATGTTCGTTGCCGCGGAGACCTACAAGTTCAGTCCCGAGACTATGATAGGCGAAGTTGTCGCGATTGAGGAGAGAAGCACGGACGAGGTCATAAGCACTGCAGAGCTAAGGAAACTGCCAAACGTAGAAGTGAAGAATCCCTCCTTCGACGTGACTCCGGCAGAATACATTGACCTCATTATCACCGAGAAGGGAATAACGCCGCCTCAGGGTGCAATTTTGGTCTTGCAGGAAGTCATGGGCGCCATCACTCCTGAGGAGCTGGAAGAGTACAAGACGTTCACGCTAGCTGAAGTGGACTAGGTACGGTGAAAGCAAGCTCACGTAGCGTGAGTCGTGCTCAAAGCTTATCCACATGAAAGCAGAGGATCGACCCGTGTCAGAATTGAAGATCATTGGAGGAAGCGGTGGGCGTGCTCTTGCGACGCTTGTCGCGCGTGACCTAGGTCTCAGAGTCTCTCAGACGGAAATCAAGAGATTCCCGGACGGGGAGAAATACATTCGCATAAACGAAGATGTCGCGGATCAAGACGTCGTGATCATTCAGTCAATTCACCATGAACCAGATGAACTGCTCTTCGAATACTTCCTCCTCTGTGACACTCTCAAGGACCTAGGCGCCAAGAGAGTAGTCGCTGTTCTTCCTTACTTTGCGTATGCAAGACAAGACAGCCGATTCAATCCAGGAGAGGCAGTGAGCTTCAGAACGGTAACGAAACTCATCGAGGACGTCGGCACGGCGGAGTTGTACTCAGTGGATATGCATCAGCACCGAGTTGAGAGGGCGAGTGACCTATTCAGGATTCCGGTTCACAATCTTACAGCCGCGCCACTATTGACGCAGTATGTCAAGTCGAACATCTTGCTTCAGAAACCGGTCGTTGTGGGGCCTGATGAGGAATCGGAGCAGTGGGCATCTGTGGCGGCCAGAGCGATCGGTGCCGATCACGATGTGCTTGAGAAGAAGAGGCTCGGTGCTGACAAGGTGGAGATTACGCCTCGATCTCTGGCGGTTCGCGATCGGGATGTGCTGCTCATCGATGACATCATCAGCACGGGGGGTACAATCGTAGAGGCGACCAAGATCCTGAAGAACCAGGGCGCTCGACGAGTGATCGTTGCCTGCACTCATCCCATACTCGCTCAGGACGCTCTAGCCAAGATCTACGAAGCAGGAGCAGAGATCGTCATCGGGACAGACACAGTTCCGAGCCCGATCAGCTACGTCTCGGTTTCCCCACTCATCGCTGATGCGATCAGGAGAGGCTAGTCTGGCTCGTGTAGGAAGTGTGTTCGATCATTTGAGACTAGACAAGGTTTTTCTCGGTCAACTTGTGGCTACTAGTTGAGTTTGTCGAGAATTGTCGAAGTTTCAAGCAGGAGTCACACCATACTCCAAGCGTTACCTTGAACTCGGATACAAGCCGGAAGAAACCGAGCTTCTGATCGCATTCAGGGTGACACCTAGACCTGGCACATCGATGGAAGAGGCTGCGTCGGCGGTTGCGGCAGAATCCTCAGCAGGCACCTGGACTGAAGTTGAACTAGGAAACGAGGCGAAGTACAACAAGTTCAAAGCCAGAGTCTACGAGATCGAGAAGGACATCGTCTACATCTCTTACCCTCTCATTCTCTTCGAGGAGAACAGCATACCAAATATCCTGAGCAGTGTTGTCGGTAATGTCTTCGGCTTCAAGGCAGTGAGTGCCCTGCGCATTGAAGATATGCACATTCCGCTGGAATTGGTAAACAGCTTCCCTGGCCCAATGTATGGTATCGATGGTATTCGCAAGATCCTCGGTGTGAAAGATCGTCCTATGACAGGATCCACGATGAAGCCAAAGCTGGGCAACAGTCCGAAAGAGCATGCCTCTATCGCCTACAACACGCTTCGCGGTGGCATCGACACTGTCAAGGATGACGAGAATCTCAACAGTCAGAGCTGGAGCAACTTCTATGCTCGTGCGGACGAAACACTGAACGCTGTTGAGAAGGTCGAGAAAGAGACAGGCGAGAGCAAGGGCTGGTGGGCAAACGTCACTGCAGGCGACACAGAGGAGATGCTGAAACGTTGCGACTACATCGCAAAGAAAGGAGGGAAATTCGTCATGATCGACTACCTTACAGCCGGATTCGCGGCCACAGCGTCTCTGAGAAAACGCACTGGCGAGTTGGGCTTGGCTCTCCACTGCCACAGGGCCATGCATGCAGTCATCGATCGCCAATCCAATCACGGAGTAGAGTTCAAGGTTCTAGCCAAGTGGGCGCGTCTAGTTGGCGTGGATCACCTCCACACCGGGACCGGAGTAGGCAAACTAGAGGGCGAGTTCCAAGCTCTCAAGGACAGATGCAATCTCCTACGCAAGAGCTTCACGCCGAAAGAGGGCGGGTTGTACTTCGACCAGCCGTGGGGCAATCTCAAAACCGTCGTGCCAGTAGCCTCCGGGGGCCTGCATCCAGGGCATGTCTGGAAAGTGTATGAGACATACGGCAATGATGCGTTCTTCCTGTTCGGGGGAGGTTGTCATGGACACCCTGGCGGAAGCTATGCGGGTGCAAAAGCCGTCAGGGCTGCCGTGGAGGCCGCCGCAGCCGGAATCAGTCCGCAAGAGGCGGCAAAAGGAAGCAAGGAATTGCAGCAGGCTTTCGATCTTTGGGGCGCAGTGAGTTTCTAACCGCTCCTAGGTTTCCGGAGACTCGGTTGACTGATCAGTTCTAGGCGATTACACTTTCACATTCTGTCGTGCAAGTTCCAAAGCTTTCTCTACGGCTCTTCTTGGGTCACTTTCTGACAGAATCTTCACGGTTCGACGTTCATCCAGGAAAGTGTCTTTCACTTGATCCGCTATTCCTCCGCTGCCGTTAACGGCAATGATGGGTTTTGCCTTCATGTATGCGCCGCAAGTCTCGATTAGAGCCCCGGCTCCACCCGCAATGATGACGACGGCATCAGCACTGCACGCAGTCGCGAAATCTCTAGCCCAGCCTATTCCGGTGGCGACAACCACGTCGCAGTAGCGGTTTGCATAATGCATCTCGTCTTGAGGAATGATGCCTACAGTGATTCCGTGATTGTCTCTTGCTCCTTTGCATGCTGCTTCCATCACTCCGCCCAGCCCGCCTGTGATGAGTACAGCATCATGCTTCGCGGTTTCGGCGCCCACTTCGTATGCGAGCTCACGTGCTTCTTCTTTGCAGTGATCGGCCGCTGAACCTATCACCAGCAACTGGATCTTCCTGCTCGCCTGATCAACCAATAGGCAGTTCACTTCCCGAGTCAGATGTACCTCAATAAAGCGGATAGACAGCCAATATAGGTTCGCCTCGATCAGAATGCTCCAATTGTCCTTGAACAACACTCGGAGTTCGTCACGATCATTCAGTTTTCAGGGGAGATAGTGGTAGTCAGTGGTCGAACATGGACTCTATACGGCAGAGTTATCAGATGTTCATTTGTACGTTCAACGCCGAGTAGAAACGATGACCTCCGCCTTTGAGGCACCCAAGATCGTCATAGTGGAGGAGCTCTGCAAAGGGTGCAGGATTTGCATCGAGTTCTGCCCAGTCAAGATTCTGAAGACAAGCAGTCGCATGACCAAGAAGGGCATCTATCCACCGGAGGTCGTTAACCCAGAGAAATGCACGGGATGCAGGATCTGCCAGTACTACTGTCCCGATCTCGCAATATACATCGTCGGGAGGTCTAAGACTTCGCCATCATAAGGCCTGGAACCTACTTCATGCAAGGAAACGAAGCCTGCGCGCTGGGTGCTGTTGCGGCGGGCTGTCGATTCTTCGCCTTCTACCCAATCACCCCGGCAGGCGAGATTGCGGAGAAGATGTCTGAGCTTCTGCCGAGAGCTCGTGGCGTGTTCATTCAGATGGAGGACGAGATTGCAGCGGTCGGGAGTGTGATCGGGGCGTCGTGGACGGGTTTGAAAGCAATGACCGCAACTTCAGGCCCCGGTTTCAGCCTCATGCAGGAGAACATCGGATACGCCGTGATGACTGAGACTCCATGCGTGATCGTCGACGTACAACGCGCAGGACCGAGCACCGGAATCGTCTCCGCTCCAATGCAGGGTGACGTTGTTCAAGCGAGACACGGCAGTCACGGCGAGTATGAGATCATCGCTCTCGCGCCATCCTCAGCTCAAGAAATGTTCGGCATGACTGTTCATGCGTTCAACCTATCTGAACAGTACAGGACGCCTGTGATCGTGCTTTCTGACGAGACGGTTGCTCATATGCGTGAAGAAGTCATCATTCCTGAAGAAGGATCTCTAAGGGTCATCAATAGAAGGATCCCATCGAATGCAGAGGAGGCCGCTCGCGGCTTTCTGAGTCCGTCGGTGGCCCCAATGCCCGTGTTCGGAAAAGGGTTCTCGGCGCATGTGACTGGCTCATCGCATGATGAATATGGAAGGCGGCAAGCAAGCGCGCCCGAGGCAATCGATAAGATCGTTAGGACAATCAGTGAGAAGATAAGGTCGCATACGGCAGAAATCTCAGAGATAGAGAAAGTCCTGTTGGATGATGCCAAAGTCGCACTTGTTACATATGGGAGCTGCGCCAGGACTGCAGAGTATGTTGTGAAACAGGCTCGAGAGAAGGGGATCAATGCAGGTTTGCTCAGGTTGAAGGGACTCTGGCCCTTCCCATCAGAGGCAGTAAGCAAGGCACTCGCGTCTATTCACCGAGTCATCGTGTTGGAGAACAACTTGGGCCAGATTCTCCCAGAGATCGAAAGAGCAACTGCCGCAGAAACAAAGACGATCTTCCTTCCTCCGGAAACACTCGCAACTCTGCATAGGCCCGACTACGTGTTGCAGCAGGTCGTGGAGGCAGTCAAGTAGTGCTGTCAGAAGCTGAGGGCCATCCCTTGGCCAAGTACTTGCGAAAAGGAGCCAAATCTCATACACACTGCTCTGGTTGCGGTAACGGAATCGTTGCGCAATCATTTCTTAGAGCTGTCGACCAAGTGGGGATTCCGATGAAGAGAATCGTGTGCGTCGCTGGTATCGGATGCAGTGGTTGGATCCCAAGTCCGTTCTTCGATGTTGACACATTGCATGTAACTCATGGCAGACCAATCGCGTTCGCCACCGGTGTGAAGCTTGGCAATCCTGAGTTGGAGGTCGTTGTCTTCACAGGCGATGGTGACTGTTCAGCGATCGGTGGCAATCATCTCATACACGCGGCGCGGAGGAACATTGGCGTCAAGGTGATCTGTGTCAACAACATGATCTACGGAATGACCGGGGGAGAGGTAGCACCTACGACGCCACGAGGAATCAGGACCACGACGACTCCTTTCGGGAACCTAGAGAGGCCGTTTGACCTTTCGAAGCTCGTTGTAGCCGCTGGCGGCACATTTGTTGCGAGGTGGACCACCTATCATGTTGCCAGACTTGTTGCTTCGATGAAGACGGCGTTGAACAGGAGGGGCTTCTCGTTTCTCGAAGTGGTGTCGCAATGTCCCGTCCACTACGGTCGAAGGATAGGCATCACTGACCCTGTAGAGATGATGCGCTGGTTCCAGAAGCAGTCTGTCACAATCGAGAAGTCCCGCGAAATGAGTGATCAGGAACTATCTGACAAGTTCGTCATTGGAGAGTTCGTGGATGTCGAAGTCCCGGAGCTCACTCAACTGTACGCAGAGCTGTTTGAGGCGGCCAGTCGTGAGTCGAACTGAGGTCAGAATCGCAGGGTTTGGCGGGCAGGGCGTAATCCTAGCCGGAATCGTCCTCGGGCACGCTGCAGCAGTCCACGAAGACAAGAAGGCGGTTCAGACGCAATCCTACGGAGCTGAGACAAGAGGTGGTGCTGCTCTTTCAGAGGTCGTGATCTCAAACGAGAGAATCGACTATCCCAAAGTGATCTCGGCCGATATCACGATCACAATGTCTCAGGAGTCATTTGACAGATACGGAGCTGACGTGAAATCTGGAAGCGCATTGTTCATCGACGCTGATCTCGTAACAAACGTATCTGGAACAACCAGAGGAACGATCTACCGTGTTCCGGCGACGAAAGTAGCGGCTGAGGAATTCAAGAAGACTCTGGTTGCCAACATGGTCATGCTCGGCGCTGTTACGTCGGTGACTGGCGTCATCGGGGTTACCAGCCTGCAGAAGAGCATCAGGGAGTTGGCTCCGAAGGGATCGGCCGATCTCAATGTGCGAGCCTTAGGCCGAGGATTCGAGTGGGCTAATGAGCATCTGAGTGGAAGACTGAGCAGTTGAGCTATCTCTGCCCGTAGCTCTCAATGATGCTCTTCCTGATGCCTTGGACTTCTTCGGGCGGGATCTCCACAAGATCCCCAATGATGCTGCCGTGGAGATTCACTGTGGCTGTATACTCCACGCTCAGAGCTGTGTTGAATGCGTCTCGGAGGTTTCTGCCCACCGCGACGAGGCCATGATTCTGCATGATGACAGCATTGTTGGGCCCAAGGGCCTCGGCTGTGACCTCGCCTAGCTCCTCGGTGCCTGGTGTGACGTATCGCGCAACTCGCACTCGTCCACCAGTTACGCCCGCCAATTCTATTGTAGTTGCCTGAAGCTCCTTGTTTGCCACGGCGTAAGCCATGGACATAGGCGAGTGAACATGGACAATGCCGTTCACATCCGGCCTTCGCCTGTAGATGGAGCAGTGCATCGGAGTCTCAATAGAAGGACGCAGCTTACCTCCCATCCTCTCGGCATGCAGATTCACCGTCACGAGGTCTTCAGGCTTCAGGTTTCCTTTTGGAAGGCCACTTGGTGTAACGTGGATCCGGGTTGAGCCCGGTTCTCTGGCGCTCAGGTTGCCAGGAGCATACACTCCAAGAAACAGAGCAAGACCGGATTCATCCATCTGCCTGCCAATTTTGCAGATCTCCAGTTTGAGACCATACTCGCCACTATTCCCGGGTCTGCTGGTGTGCATCAGCTGCTGCCAGAGTCTGACTTCTTCGCTCATGTTTCAATCCTCCGCTGAGGCGCGATAGATGTTCTCCTGTGAGCCTCTGGTACAGCAATCACCCGGCGTGGTATTAGTCTTGACTAGCCAGAGAGGAGCTAGCTTCCAAGCGCTTTGATTCTCTGAACGAGTTTCGGGACGACTTGGTACAAGTCTCCGACTATTCCATAGTCAGCTATCTTGAAGATCGGCGCTTCCTTATCCTTGTTGATCGCCACAATCAGTTTCGAGCCTAGGATTCCCACTGTGTGTTGAATCTGTCCTGAGACTCCGATTGACACGTGGAGTTTCGGCTTGCATCTCTTGCCAGAGATTCCTATCATTCGATCCTCTGAAATCCAGTGATAGTCCGAAGAGAGTGCCCGAGTGCATCCCAGTTCTCCTCTCAGTGCAGTACAGAGCTCATTGACCATCTTTAGGTCGTCCTTGTTGGATAGACCCTTGCCGACACAGACGAGGGTCTCGGCCGATTCTATGTTGACCGATTCGCCTAGCTTCTTCTTTCTCTCTACAGGTTGCACTCGTCGAGGGGGGATCTTGAGATCCAGAACTTGGATCTTTCCCTGTACTACTGAAGGTTGAGCCTCGAAGGTTCTAGGCATCACTGAAACGACTTTCTTTGTCGTCTTGATGATTTCAGATGATACTGTGTTTCCTCCAAGCGCGTATCTGTCGATCACTAGCCGGCCGTCTTTGGAACTCAATCCAATCGCGTCAGTCACGCATCCGGCCTGAAGCTTCTGTGCGACGCGTCCGGCTGTCTCTTTGCCGAGTCGGCTCGAATTGATCAGGAGAATGCTAGGTCCGTTCTCTTTGGCGATCTCGAACAGAATGTGAGCGTATCTCTCAGCGTCCAGCGTTTCTCCGTCGCTATCGAGAACTGCCAAGACATTCTGTGCTCCATGCTCGAAGTATGAGTGAGCTCTCTTGTCGCTGTCGCCTCCAAGGAGCAACGCGGACAGTTCCAAGCTGAGTGCTTTGCAGAGCTCACGGCTCTTTGTGAGAAGTCCAAACGCGCTCTCATCGCTCTCCGAGCTTACAAGAATCCCGGATGTCATGGGAGGGATCCCTCTTTGCGGATAGCGTCCACGAGTTTACTAATTGCCTCATCCGGGTCTCCTTCGAAGATAATGCCCTTGCGTTCCTGTTGAGGCGCCAAGTTACTGACGACTTGGATCGCAGACGCCGCCGAGCCGACGCTTGCTGCGTCGAGTCCGAGGTCTTTCAGCGTCCATGTCTGCATTGGCTTCTTTGACGCCCTGAGGATTTGTGTTAGTGGTGCTCTTCTTGGTTTGTTGATCTCGCTGGTGACTGAGACCACTAGAGGCGTATTGGCCTTCACGACCTCAAGTGCTGCTTCTATGTCTCGGGTTGCTGTGACAATGTTTCCTTTGATTGATAATTCTCTGACGTAGGTGATCTGAGGGACGTTGAGTATCTCAGCGATCCTTGAACCGATCTGGCCAGAATAGTTATCCGCGGATCCCTCTCCCACCAATATGAGATCATGCTGACCGATCTTCTCGATCGCCTTGGCTAGCGTAATCGCTGAACCGGCTGTATCTGAACCCTCACACGCTGGGTCGATCACCATGCAAGCCTCGTCGGCTCCCATTGCGAGCGCTTCGAGGATCGTGTCCTTGAGTTTCGAAGAGCCTACTGACAGAACGGTTACTTTCGCGCCGTGCTTCTCCTTGATCCTCACGGCCTCTTCGAGTGCGTTCTTGTCCATGTCGCCGAAGAGCACAGGCAAGCCTTCGAGGACGGGCTCACGCGTGTCGCGCTTGATTCTGATCTGCTGGAGGTCAACAACCTGTTTCATGCATGCTATGACGTGCAACTTGCTTCGTCGATGCACATGGATTGTGGGCGCTATAAGATGTGCTGGCGGTAGTCACGGTCAACTCTCCTCAGTGTTGATTCTCCTAGCGAATATGCACGGTATTGATTCCGTCGTGGCGCAAGAAGGGCCTTGCGTGTCAGTTTTGGATTGTTAGTGTGGAGTTTCTGGTCCGTTCTGTCGGTGTGGATCTACCTGTATTGATTGGGGGGGATTCTAGTGAGAGCCTCTTTTGGCGACAGTTTCGGTCGCCTGCCGTGTCTGCTATAACCCCCGAGTTTCGATTGGAGATTCTGTTTTTTCCACAAAGAGACGGAGTGTTGGATTGCATCGCAGAACTCGGCGCCGGAAGAGAGCTCCGGACAGGAGCTTCAGCGCCGTGACCCCGACTACCGGCCCTGGTCGTTGCTAGCCCGGGGGAGACACAGACATTTTTGTTCGCATTCCTCGCGGCGAGGACATACTATGCCAAACGTGGCGGAAGTAGCAGGCTAGAGCAGCCGCCGACCATCGGGGGCAGGTACTAGCCCGATAGACCCTGGAGAGTTTGAGAGCAAATTCTCATGGAACAGGCGCTCACGGTGATATACACCCGGTGAAAGGTGATGTACACGCTAGGCCGGAGCAAGGTGCTTCTCTTCTGACATCAGAGAACTGGCGGGTTTCTCGGATCCGTGCAACGGGCAAGTTCAGGGGGGAGACGCAGAGGAAAAAACATGGGTGGTGTACACCCTAGAAAACTTGGATGTATCACGCAGTGTGTTACACCTCAGTCTTGATCGTGCTCTCCTGTCTGGGTGATCAACAGGTATTGCTGGTAGCCCGGGGGAGAATCAGGCCAGTATTGTTTGTATCTCCAGGGATGGGTCGCTTCGGGTACAGTTTCGTTTGGGTCCCTCTTTTCGTTTCTATTCTCTCATTCTCTATGAATGGTGTTGATTCCAGTGGGGTCCCATGTCCATGTTGCCAGTCGGTGAGGATCCGGAGGTTACCGGCCACATCGGCGTCATGGTCCCGTATCCGACGTATCGTAGAATCTTGGCGTATCTGGTCGCGATACAGAGTCCCCTCGAACCTGAAGATTTGATTGCGAGTATCCTAGAAGGCTGGGTCAGGAGGCTGAACCTGTGAATCCGAAAGCTGAGGGCACGTTTGAGGCTGTGAGCCACATTCGACAGTCCACGCGCAAGTATCGCGACCGTGATCGGCTTGCCCTCATGCTCGAGGATTTGAATTGGATGGCTCTTTCCGTCTCAGCTGAATCGGTATTGAACCCCGAACCCGGCCTTCGGGTAGTGCCAGCTGAGCGCCTCCTCCAGGCATGCGATCACACATGCTCCGCATTCTAAGCAACCGTCAGGTGACGGATGCACGTCCCCTTCCGGGCCAAGCGAGTACACCTTTGCCGGGCAGACGAAAATGCAGTACTTAGTCTTGCACTTGACACGGCAGATCTCATGGTTGATCTTGATGTGCCCTTCCTTGTCGACCTTGAACACGTTGCGTCCGAGTTTTTCTTCCACTTTCATGGCTTTGACCTTCTAGATCTTGAGTAGGTCGAGGGCGTCTTTCATGGTTGACAGGTTGAGGAAGCTCTTTCTGATTTGCTTCAGGACTGTTGAAGAAAGCTTTGGTTTGGGATCGGTTCCGATGAACATAAGCTCTGTCAGGAGTGTGCTGATCGCTTGAGGATACTTCTCGAACAATCGCGGATTGCTGAGCACTTTCCATACATGCCTGAACGTTTGGAGGTCTTTCATCACGAAGGAGTCATTCAGCATGGTCTGGTAGGCGGCTAGCGATTGGGTTGAGTAGTCACCCTGTTTCTTCGCGGCTTTGATAGCTTCAGCTGCCATTACGCCAGATGCGATGGCTAGATCCATTCCTCTCACGATGATTCCCATGTTGAGTGCGAATCCTGCTGCGTCACCGGCCACCAAGATTCCGTCTCCGCACAGAGTCGGGATGGATTTGATACCGCCCTCGGGAATCGTGTGAGCGGAGTACTCTACGGTCTCACCGCCCTCGATGAGGGTAGAGACTTCTGGACGCTGTTTGAATTCCTCCATGAGCTGGAAAGTCTCAAGGTGTTGTGCGTTCTCCATCAGCGGGCCTATTCCGACCACGATTCCGAGCGAGAGGCTTCCGCGGTTTGTGTAGAGGAATCCTCCCCCAGTCAGGCCTTTGGTGACGTTCCCGAAGTAGAGTTGTGCGGCCCCTTCGTCGCCGTGGAGATTGAACCTGTCTTCAATCGTCTTCCTCGGTAGCTCAATCGTCTCCTTCACTCCAACTGCAAAATGATCTGGTTCATGCTTGGAGCGTAGGCCGGCCTGTTCTGCTATGAATGACATGGCGCCGTCAGCAGCGACTACCACATTTGCTCCGATGTCTTCGCCTTCGGCCCGTATTCCTGCAACCTTGCCGTTCTCGCTCAGCAGTTCCTCAACTTTGTATTTCGATACTATTGCTGCGCCTTCTGCTGAGGCCTTCTCTGCGAGCCATCTATCGAAGGTGGGGCGAACGAGCGTGTAGCTGTGATATGGCTGCTTATCATAAGCGTCTGAACGTAGTTCCAGAGTCAGCGACACATCATCTGACAACATGGTCAAGCGTTCTTTTGTGACGTGTCGTTCGAATGGGGCCTCATCCCAGATCTCCGGCAGATACTGCCTGACCGCGTTCATGTAGAGTCTGCCTCCTGTGACATTCTTGCTTCCGGGATAGTCGCCTCGCTCGACGACAAGCACATCCAAGCCCGCTTTTGCGAGCGTGTACGCACAGGACAGGCCTGCGAGGCCTGCGCCTACGATGGCAGCGTCTACTCGTTCCACGTCTGATCTCCGGACTGGACTCCACCCTCTCGGCTATGCTACGTCGTCAAAGATGAAGATGACTTGGGCCGTTTCGAAGTCCTACCCGCGGTAAGGCACTGCGATGTCGCCCATGAACTCCCGCGCAATGATGATCTTCATTATGTTGGCTCCGCCTTCGGCGCCGACCACATAGGACATGAGTCCTCTCATGCACATCTCGAGCGGACTTTCCTTACTGTATCCCAGTGCGCCGTGATACATCATTGAATGCTTCACTATCTCGACGCCAAGTAGGGGTGCCCTCAGTTTGCAGATCGCGATTGTCTGGTTGATCTCCTTATTGCTGAAGCTTCCATCTTTGTAGTGTTGGTCGATCATCCAAGCTCCTTTGAGTAGTAAATTCTTGGTCATCTCTAGCTCAGCAAGGTCTTCGGCGATCTCGAATGAGATTCCTTCAAAGTTCGCGAGCGGTCTGCCGAAGAGCACGCGGCGTTTCACGTAATCGGCACCAAGTTCAAGGCACTTCTCAGCTCCGCCTAGGCATGCGCTTGCGACGAGTGTCCGGGCCACATTGAAGCCTTCCATGTTGACGTAGAATCCCCTGTTCTCTTGGCCAAGCACATACTTCGCTGGTATCTTGACGTCTTTGTATGAGAATCCGCCAGTGGAGAGTCCCATGCGTCCCATGTCGCGGAAGGTTGTGTAGGTGACACCCGGGGATTTCGCTGGGATGTATGCGAATGTCATGCCTTTGTTGCCGAGTTCCGGGGCTGTTCGAAACAGAGTAAGATGTCCGCCGCCTCTCTTGGTCGCCTCGATGACGCCGCTGATGTAGGTCTTCTCGCCGTTGATTACATACTCATTGCCCGCTTTCTTTGCTACAGTCCTGATGTTGGCCAGGTCGGATCCGCCGCCTGGTTCTGTTGTGCAGATTCCGATGAACCACTTGCCCGAAGCGACGTTTGGAAGAAGCTCCTTCTTGAGTTCCTCAGTGCCATGTCTGACGACCAAGTAGCTCCAGCCGAGATTCAGTAGCGTATAGACTGGAAGCGACATGGACAGCTCGGCTCGAGCGATCTCGTGAACTGCAATCGTGGCATAGACCATCTCTTCGCCTGAGCTGGCTGAGCCTCCGTATTCCTCAGGGGTTGTCACGCCGAAGATCCCGAGTTCTACCATCTCCTTGATGATCTCCTCTGGGATGCCGGCTTCTTTCTCGTCAATCTCACGCGTTCTCGGAAACAGTTTCTCCTCACAGAAGCTGCGGACGGTCTTCTTGAACAACTCCTGCTGAGGTGTTAGTCGGAAATCCAACCACGTTCCTCCATTCCCGTTTGGGTGTCGCAAAGGTGACTTGCCGGTCATATTTGTCTGTTCCGCGGCTTTACCAATGATGGAAAGGGCCTCGGTTACGGCCGCACTCGTTGGGACGATGCTTGTCAAATCACACGTCCACGCCACGTTCGGGCGTGCTACTGGCGAGGCTGAGGCCTATAGTAGCACTGCCACGGCTACGTCGTTGACATTTGTGTTGGTTCTTCCAGTCATCACGAGATCCTTTAGCGGTTGGAAGAATCTGTAGGAATCGTTCTGGACCAACAACTCGTCGAGTTCCAGATTAAGCGATTCAGATCTAGAAAGCGTCATGCCGTCTACAACAGCGCCAGCTGCGTCTGTCGTTCCATCTATCCCGTCAGTTCCAATCGATGCTACAGCCGCGCCTCTGAGGGTCCGTATCTCTCTTGCACATGTCATCATGCATTCTTGGTTTCGTCCTCCGCGACCTGAACCTGTGACCGTGACTGTCGTTTCTCCTCCTAGCACGAATGCACACGGCTTTCTGAATGGCTCATCGAGTGTGACGATCTCCCTAGCAAGGGAGCCAACAAACGACCCCAGATATCTGGCTTCCCCGGTAACTGATGAACTCAGTATCTTTGTGTTGATTCCCTTGGACCGCAGGTATCTTTGAGCAGAGGTGCATGCAGTTCTATTGTTCCCTAGGATGTGATGGCTGACTTTCCGGAAACAAGGGTCGCCAGCTTTCGGGGTTTCAGGGATAGCTCCCTGGGCTCCATTGCACAGAACATCCACAGCTGTACTGGGAATCGAATCCCAGACATTGTATTTCTTCAGTATTCCGATTGCGTCTGAGAAAGTTGTTGAATCAGGCGAGATTGGACCTGATGCTATTGTATCAAGCCTGTCTTCGACGACGTCTGAAATGAGCAGTCCGAGTATCCTGCCCGTCGAAGAGTGTTTCGCAAGCCATCCTCCCTTTATCGCGGACAGGTGCTTTCTGACAGTGTTCAGCTCTACTATCGTGGCACCCGCATTCATCAGTAATTGTGCGACTCTTCCCTTATCCTCAATCGTCAGGGGTCCGGCCGGGAGAGACAACAATGCGGATCCGCCTCCCGATATTGTGCAGATGAGAAGGTCCCGTTCTCCAAGCTCTTGTACTAGGTTGACGAGTCCTTTCGCGGCTCTGACACTGCTCTCGTCAGGAATCGGATGTGGAGCGACAGCCGGTCTTACTCGGCTTAGTCTCGGCGGTTTCTGTCCGCTTGGAATGACGACGACTCCGCCTTCGAGTCGGTCTCCCAGGATCTCCTCAAGTGCTTCGGCCATCGCTCCTGACGCCTTTCCGGCGCCTGCAACAAAGATAGAGTCGTAATGGTCAAGTCTGATGATCTCTCTGTCCACGAGGAGTTTCTCTCCTTTTCTCCTCACGCCTTGCGAGACGAGCCTGTGCGGATCGACTGAGGTCAGCACGAATTCTAGGGTCTCGACAAGAAGCCGTCTAGCGCGTCGTGTTGGGCGGTCTGAGCCGTTTTCGATGAGTTCGCGCCTGTTCAGGATCAAGTTCGCTTCATAGCGAGTAGGTCCGGCGTGTCCTTATGACTGTTGGCGGTCGACTGAGCTAGAAAAGGCCTGCAGGAAAACATCAAATCATAGAAAATGGGGGGGCTTCGCTAGCTGAGCAGGCTCCAAGGAAACCGGAGAAAGGAGGTTCTGCTCGATTACCAGGTTGACGATGGAGTTGAAGTATCTTTGGATGGAGCAGGCGAAGTCGTGTCAGGGGAAGGAGCAGGGGCAGGTTCAGTTGTCGGCGCTGGTGGCGGAGCAGGTATCCGCTTGACAACACGTTTCTTGGCTATTTTCTTGGCCATTTTCTTGGCCTTCTTCTTCATCGACTTCTTAGCTTTCTTACTCTTCTTTGACAAGACGAATTTCACCGAGATAATATTGCAACTCTGGAAACCTAATAAGGCTTGCCTAAGTGAGAACGGAATCTGTTGATTGTTCTGTCGTATTCTGTTCTCCAGAGCTGAGCCGGTAGACAGAACCTCGTATTGATCCGATTGGCCTTGAAATACACCGTGTGAGTCTCCTAGTTCTCCGCGTGGTGCCCATACACTTGGGTTCGGGAAGGACACCTGGTGGGACCTCCGAAACAGGCTCGGGAGGGCATCCTCTGACATATCCCTGCTATTTGATGAATCTCATAAGACAGGACGGGGCTTCTCTGCCATCTGAGGTGCGCAGGATTGGCAGAGGAGGTCTCTTTCGAGGACTTCAAACGATTGGACATCCGAGTAGGGATCGTTACGAGCGTCGAACGGGTCAGAAGGACAGAGAAACTGTACAAGATCCTTGTGGATCTAGGGCCCTCTGGAACCCGCCAGACAGTCTCAAGCCTTGCAGGCTACTATGAGCCCAATGAACTGGTCGGGAAGAGGGTGGTCTTCCTGACGAACCTCAAACAGGCGAAGTTTGCTGGTGAGGTCTCACAAGGTATGCTCTTGGCAGCAGAGACAGATGGAAAGCTAGCGCTCCTGACTACGGATCGTGAGATTCAATCGGGCGCCCGGATCACCTAACACTCATTCCTGAGGCTCAGCGAGCCATTTCAAACGTTTTAATTACCACACTCAGACGTTCTAGTGGGCTCTCTGACGACGAGCCAAAGAAGGTTATTCCATGCCAAGGAAGGGTCCCACAGAACAAGACGTGCTCCGCATAGTCATGGATAGAGGAAACGAAGGTATTCTGCAATCCGCACTTTGGAGAGAGATGAAAGCCGATAGCAGAGAAGGGTCAAGAGCAATACTGCGACTGGAACGCAAGGGACTCATTGAGAGAAAGCGGGAACTGAATTCCGGCCGATGGACATACCGCGTGTTTGCCAAACGTAAGTACTCAAGCATAGATTCGATTGTCGACGTGCCTTGCTCGTTCTGTGATATCGAGGCCAGGTGTGCGCAAGAGGGCGCGGCAAACCCTGCAAGATGTGAGAAGATCAACCAATGGATAATCGCCTCTGTTAGTGGGTCGACTACTGGAAGATAGTCTTGTCAAATCGATGGATCCAGAAACACCGTAGAGATCAGTTCTACAAGCTCGCAAAGGCGAAAGGCTACAGAAGTCGAGCGAGCTTCAAGCTTCTTCAAGTGAACAGAAGCTACAGATTCATCAAACATGGCTGGAATGTTATAGACCTTGGAGCCGCTCCAGGCGGATGGCTTCAGATCGCACGAGAGGCAGTTGGCACATCAGGATTCGTTCTTGGAGTTGACAAGCAAGAGATCAAACCGTTGGCTTGGAGAAACGTCGTCACAATCGTAGCAGACATTGAGGATCCATCTCTGCCTGATCGGATAAGACAAGAGGTGGCCGGGCCAATAGACGCTGTACTTTCTGACGCCTCACCTGATCTCACAGGCAATTGGGATCTGGATCAGGCCCGGCAGGTGTATCTGGCAAACCAATCACTGGAGGTCGCAAAACGCGTATTGCGTAAAGGAGGCAGCTTCTTCGTTAAGGCGTTCCAAGGCACGGACCTTCCAGAGTTTAGATCCGAACTGAGGCGGCATTTTCAAACTGTCAGAATCGCCAAACCACCGGCAAGCAGAAGCGACAGTTCTGAGGTATACTTCTTGGGACTCAACTACTTTGGTCGGAAACAAACAGAGATTGCTTCAGAAGAAGAGCATGGAGAATCTGTCTCCGAGAATGCTGCTATGTTGTCTTGAAACGTTGGGCCAGAATATCCACCAACGTGTCTCGGTTTTCGTGGGTGACCTCGATCACCTCGATCCCTTGTGCCGATCTAATCTCCCTGACAAGAGGATCCTGCGCGTTTCGATGCACGGTTCCCAAGACGGGCTTTCCACAGCCCAGAGCAGCTTGTACAGCATCCTTGAACCGTGCCGAAGTCAGCTCCATAGGCCCAACCTCATCTATCACTATGAGATCTGCGTCTCTGACCGCGGAGGAAATCGCCTCTGCTCCTACCTTGTCCAAATCCTCACCGTTGACTCGGTACTTGCCGATCTTTGGACCAGTAGCCTGATTCACATGAGCAAGTACTCCAACCTCATTGGTCATGAGGTTGCGTATCTCGAAGCCCACTCGAGCCGATCCGGATCTGAGATCACCAGAAGTCATTCCACCAACCGTGAGGCTGTCCAGCTTCATTTTCTCCGCGACGAGCCCAACTACGGTGCTCTTGCCCACTCCGGGGACTCCTGTGAGAAATACGACGAGAGCCAAAGCCTTTCAATCCATGGTGGCTCTCAGTTTCATCGGGAAGCTATAACTGGTTTGAGGAGTCAAGCCAAGTCATTCGTTGCGCTGTGAGCAGTATGGGCAGAAGCGTAGCCGGAGTTGATGACGCGGGGCGAGGACCCATAATTGGCCCCCTTGTGATCGCCGGAGTGTTGATGGATGAGGAGAAAGTTCCAGAACTGGCCCCGATGGGGGTCAAAGACTCTAAGCTTCTGAGGCCCGAATCGCGATCTTATCTGGCTGGGAAGATCCGAGACATCGCACTGAGGATCTCTTACGACGAACTCTCGCCTTCACAGATTGACGAGGTTGTCTTGAAGGCGAGGAAACTCCAGAAACTGAACTTCCTTGAAGCCAAGTCCATGGCAAAAGTGATTGCAGACCTCAAGCCAGAAGCGGTCTGGGTTGATGCTTCAGACGTCAAGCCGGAACGCTATGCCAGGCAGATCCTAGATGAGCTGCCTGCGAGTATGAAGAGAACAGTCTTGGTCTCTGAGCACAAGGCGGACAGGAGATACCCCATAGTCTCTGCGGCAAGCATAATGGCAAAGGTTAGGCGTGACGCAGCGATTTCGGCGCTCTGGGGGGAGTACGGCAACTTTGGATCAGGGTACGTAACAGATCCTGTCACGATGGAATTCCTGAAGGAATGGCGACGAACGCACAACGATTACCCGCCGATAGTAAGGAGATCGTGGAAGACGCTCAGAGAAATAGAATCGGGCATGCGCCAGACAAGGCTGAGTACAGGAGACTGAGACGAGCCAAGCAGGATGCCTACACCAGACACGCAGAATCGAATATTGTACCTCGAAAGGCACTGCTAGGATTCTCTGGTCGCAACGAACATGGCGTGATCTTTCTCATACGGCTCCAATCGGACCATCTCGATGATCTTGAATCCTCTTTCTATGAGCGTTCCTTTCTCTTGCGAGAAGACCGAGGATGGGCTCATCGTCACATCCACACTTCTTGACTTCACAGCGATCATAACACTTCCCGACCCTTTCAGAAACAAGTCGGCGTTGTCTGCGAGAAGTCTCGCTTGTTCAGGTTGTGCGACATCGCAGTAGACCGTGTCCACAGGCGACACAAGAGAGCGGTATGCGCTTGGGTGTCTCGCGTCTGCTAGTATCGGAGACATGTTTGCTCTATTGGAGCAGACGTTCTCGATGAGTTCGCGCATTGTGCGTTGTGCGAATTCTACGCAGAAGACTGTGCCATCTTCTCCCAAGATGTCACTTACGTGGCTTGCAGTGGTTCCACTGGCAGCACCTAGGTAGAGTACGCTTTTCCCGGGAGCGATCGGAATCTCCTTTATTCCTTTGAGTATCGCGGCTGCAAGCTTGCTTCTGTAGGCGTCCCAAAGCCTGTACTCTTTTCGGTGAAGTTTCACCAGATCCTCGCCGTAAACTGAGTGGCCGGGGCTCAGATTCAGTGTGGCGAGCCGATGCGAATTGTCTTGAAACTTGACCCAGTATACTCCTTCGAATCGTTCGTCAGGGCTAACGTCTTCGACGTTTATCACGGCTGCGGCCCTCGTAGCGCGGTCTCTCAGGTGGTCTCATGGGCGGTCTGACCGGCGGTTCCTTGTACTTCTCTTGGATCTCGGAGACCTTCTTCTCCAAATCTTTCGCCAGCTTGTCTCCCATGTAGTCCCCGCCGAACGCGTCAACCCTTGCCGCTATCGCGAGCTTGCCCGAAAGTGCTCGGGCGATCTTGCCTCTCTGCCAACGGGGAGACATGTGTATTGACGCGTATTGGAAGATCACTCCATGCTTCGGCGGTCTAGCTCCCGTCTTCAGGGATCGGAAGAGCGCTTTCTCTGCTCCGAGCACCTGCATTGTGCTCGAAGGCATCTTGGCCAGATTCATGAGGCCTCCCGCAATCGACATCAACCTAGCCGTCAACAGCGGTCCCAGCAATGCCGTTGTGTTCGGGGCCGTCTCCTTCATCACGGCATCAACGTAGGTCTCGGCTTTTTCTCGGAACTTGGCAAGTTCCAAAGTGTCTCTGCAGAATGATCGTAACCACTCCAGATCTTCTTCTGGAAAGCTGGCCCCCATCGATTTCCGCGCCGATGCGGCGATCTGCTGAACCTTGTCCTCTGGGATGCCTTCCTTCTTCAGGTTCTCTTCGGTGAAGCTGGATCGAACTCCTAGATCTGCGACGAGCCGAGCATAGGTATCGTGTTTGTCGACGATGCGGTCGAGCTCGGGGAAGTGTAAGCCGTACCATTCTCGTATCCGTCCCGCGAATAGGTTGCTCGTCTTGTCGATGTCATCGATCGCACGGACCGCCTGAACTGCATAGAGGTCACGTTTCGCGGTTGCTACGGTCACCGCGGCTCGCGCAAGCTCCGTCGTGACTTGGCGAATGAACTTCTGGTACTCATCGAGATCTAGGAGTGGCTTCACGTCCAATCCTAGCTGTTTCAGCCACTTCGATCTTCCCTTCCAGTCTGTCGCAAGCTTCTCGCGGAATTGTGTAACAACGCCTGCTCCTGCCTCTACTCTGGCAGCCGTTCCATCAATCGACTTGAGTGCCCTGGCTAGCGCCCCTGTCTCCACGACCAGACTATCGAAGCCGGCCTTCTGTATCGACGAGACTAGCTGCTTCAGCTCGGGAGTAGCATCTCCAGATTGAAGCTGGCGCAACTTCTCTGCGGCTTCACTCACTTTCTTACCGAAGAAGACTTTCTCAGCCATTGCCCCGTCCTTGTCTATCGCGAAGACCCCGGCGGGCGTTTCGATGATATAGATCTCCATCAATCGTCACTCTCTTTCCAATATCGGCGCTTTCGACGAGCAGTCGCCATAGCACCTAGGCGGCGTCGAGATAAAGCCTTACTGAACCCGCCCTGCCAGAGCGTTAATAGTCAAAACTCTTCATGTCATGCATAGCGATCGGCGCTTGGTGTGAATCATTGTCTAAGCTCTCGACGGAGATTGCCGGGCTGAAGCTGCGCAACCCCACAATGCTAGCATCCGGTTTTCTAGGGGTGTCAGGTGAGACATTGAAGCGAGTGGTCGAAGCAGGCGCCGGCGCTGTAGTCACGAAATCCTCAAGCCTGAAACCACGTAATGGAAATCCTGGGCCGACGATTGTTGAAGTTCCTTGTGGACTATTGAACGCCATCGGTCTGGCTAGTCCTGGAATCTCAATGATGAAGGACGAGGTCGGCGAGACGAAGAGGTCAGGCGTGCCTGTCATAGCAAGCGTCTTCGGGTTCTCAGTCTCCGACTATTCAAAGTCAGCAAGAATAGCTGAGAATCTGGGCGCCGACGCCGTAGAGTTGAACGTTTCATGTCCGCACGTATCCGGAGTCGGTGAGATTGGTCAGGATTCCTCAGTTGTAGGGAAGGTTACACGCAGCGTCAAGAGAGTCGTCGATATTCCTGTTTTCGTGAAGCTTTCTCCAAATGTGGCAAACATAGTAGAGATAGGTCGTTCTGCAGAAAGAGCCGGAGCCGACGCAATCACTGCCATCAACACACTGAGGGCGATGGCCATCGACATACAGACTCGATTGCCAATACTCTCAGCCAAGATTGGCGGCTTGTCTGGTCCAGCAGTCAAGCCGGTGGCAGTTCGATGCGTCTACGAACTCAGTGAGAAGCTCAAGGTTCCCATAATCGGCGTCGGAGGAATAGTCGGCTGGGAGGACGCAGTGGAGTTCATTCTGGCAGGGGCAAGTTCGGTTCAGATAGGGACTGCAATCCTGCAAAGAGACCTGAGAGTCTTCTGCGAGGTTACTGATGGCCTTTCGAAGTACTTAGACGAGAACGGTTTCAAGAACATCTCCGAGATAGTAGGCCTCGCACATTCGAAACCTGCATAGCGCGAAATCTCTTTGACGCGAAGACGAGCCTGCCTCCGACGAATGTCGCCAACACTTTGATCTTCGGGATCTCTTCCGGCGCAACCTTGACTGGATCACGATCCAGTACGACCAGGTCGGCGAGTTTTCCCTCTTCAATCGTTCCTTTCAGCTTCTCCTCATGAGTCGCGTAGGCTGCGCTCTTGGTGAACATCTCAACGGCGGTCTTAGCGTCGACGCGTTCTCCATAGGCCTCAGGGGCGGAGGAGACCGCTGCACAGATTCCTTCTAGCGGATCGATCGGTTCAATTGGACAATCGGACCCTCCCACGACTCTTGCTCCTACCCTCGTGAGCGACTTCAGTGGATACACAAGCTTGGCACGCTCGCGTCCGACTCGTTCGGGAATCCAGACATCGGAGGCTATGAAATGGGGCTGAACAGAGGCAATGACTTTCGATTGCCTGATTCTTTCGATTAGACTTCGATTGAGGACTGATGCATGTTCTATCCTATGGCGCAATTCTTTGGATCGCGGAATAGTGAGATTCGCGTTCTCGATGGCTGTCAATGCCATCGCGATTGCTCGGTCTCCGATCGCGTGGATCGCAACCTGCAATCCGTTACGCGCTGATGTCTGTACGGTCGTGTTCAATTCATCTTGTGAGTGAATCAGGACTCCGGTCGAATTTGGTTCGTCAGAATATGGTTGCTCAAGTGCGGCGGTGTGTGCCCCCAATGAGCCATCAGTGAAGATCTTGATGGCCTGTATTCTGAGCATCTCGTCTCCGAATCCTGTCGAGATGCCCATTCCTGTGGCCGGATTGAGCCATTCATCCGTGATCAACAAGTAGATACGGAGCTTGAGCTGACCTTGGCGGTTCATTGCCTGCAAGATTTGGATGTGCTGAGGATTGTCAACGACGCAGTGTACCGACGTCAAGCCTGCGGCGAGAGCCTTGTTCATCGCCAACGAGATTGCGTTCCTTACTCCGCGGTCCTCTCGCGGCGGGATTGAAGAGAGTGCAAGGTTCATGGCGTTCTCTCTGAGGACGCCGGTGGGCTCTCCCGTCTTTCCGTCAAGGTCTATGACACCCCCTATTGGGGGGGTGGTCGTTGCCGTGATGTTCGCGAGTCGCATTGCTGCACTATTCACTACACAGACGTGTTCGCAGACCCGGAAAATGCAAACCGACTTGTCGGCGACCGCCTCATCTAGGTCATGTCGGCTCGGAAATCTTCGTTCTCTCAGTTTCTCTTGGTCCCATCCGTATCCGAGCACCCACCTCCCGGGACCCGTCTTTTCTGCCTGCTTTCTGAGGACATTCTGAATCCCGGCGATTGAGAAGACTGTTCGGAGGTTTGCGCCGGACAACTGGAGGCCATACTCGACCAGATGAGTATGGCAGTCAGTAAACCCCGGGAGGACTATGGCTCCGCGGAGGTTCCAGATGGGCGCGTCATCCTCAAGGACGGACAGAATCTCCTGGTTTGTACCGATTGTTCCGATGTGCCCATCCCTGATCGTCAGAGCTTGCGCTCTAGAGTCACGACTGTTCAGTGTCACAATTCGAGCGTTCAGAAATGCGGCGTCCGCGTGTTCGGCCGCTCTCTTACTATGCTTTTGCTTTGCCGCTTTGCTTGCCGTGCTTCTTCTCCTTGAAGATCGAGGCGTATTTCTCCGGCCACTCAACCTTCCCGCCACAGTGGTCGCAGTACACGGCGTTGAGAAAAAGCTCGCGCTCGCAGTTCTCGCAGAAGAATCGTTCTTGCTTCAATTCGGGTTCAGCCATGGTTGTCGTCATTCACTCCACTTATCCAGCTACGGAAGAGGGGAACAGATACCTTATGGGTTCTACACACCAGCCAACCAATAAGGGCCTGCCTGGGCGTTCTGCTCTAGCAGGGTTGCGTCAAAACGACGCTCGGCAGCCGTCTTGGAGGCCTAGATGGTGCTGTTTGGACGTGTCGCACCAGGGTTTGTCCATACCGACGGTGCCCTTTGTTGCCACAATCCCGCGGTCAGGGCCCTTCCGAGAGAATGAGATGCATTGCGCCCTGCATTGCACTCCAGCATATTCAGAACGGGCATAAGCCTTTCATCCCTGTCGTTTAGGG
>JALHTB010000039.1 GCA_022865625.1 Candidatus Bathyarchaeota archaeon | reverse complement strand
TGATATAGTACATCAGAGCACCTAAGCTGAAAGCTATTGGTCCAGCCCCAAATGATACCCAGTCATAACCTGATAGAAACACTGCACCTAAGGTTTGAAAGTAGGATGAAGATGGAGCACCAGCTTGAACAAATTCTTGAGTTAAAGTCAATAGAAAGATCATGGTGACTACACCAACGATGTAGAGAACTGCTTCAATAAGTCTGAAACTAACAGCTCCAATAGCGAGACTTTGATTGAATTTTTTTAATACAGGATATAGCGAAATTGCAATACTAACACTCAATATGGCAGCGATGAACGCAAGAAGTGCTCCTATTAACGCTTGGTTTTGGTTTGCCGAAAACTCGGTAAAATTCAAAGTTTTGATAGGTGCTAAAAATGGTGAGCTTAGTAAACTTGCAGCCGTTGCAAATATTAATAATACTCCCGCAACTTTTGCGTTATTTCTGTATGAATTCATTCCCTTTTCTTCCTCCTCTGGAGCAGGTGCACATTATGTACCCGGTAGAAGCGCATTTAGACCTTGTCACTGGTCAATCGTTCCTGCACAAGGCTGAGTCGCTCCGAACGATCAGCAGCAAAATCAGCTTTCGTCGTCGGTACACTTAGCGCGGGCATCCAGGTTTGAACCCCCATGGGAGGAGCGATTTTGTGTGTGTGTGGGTCAGCTGGTATCGTGGTGCGAGCGGCGTAATTTGAACCCTTGTTTTGTGTGTGTGCTCTCTCTGGTGCGGGCACCGAACTTTGAATCATCATGGAAAGTAGTTCTCGTCGTCCCCCAGCCAAATCCCCAAGTGTTATACGCCGAGGCAGGAACAACACTCGACTAGGCGACCAAATGATAATTCAATTCGAATTCCTGCGGAAAATCTTGAAAGTTGGAAACACGAGCCGAGACAAAGGAGACAACTATGCATGAACACTAGACACGGCTATGTTGTTCTTGGATTTGCCGTGATTTGTATCGGTATCTGCATGCCTTCGTATTTATACTCTGTAACCTTGATCCCAGTAACGACTGTGAAATCTTCATCCGAACCCCTCCCTCCATCGACTGCATGCACGGTTGTTACCGCGACTTTGACTGAAGCAAATGGGAGTATTCACAGGCATTATAATGTGACCTGTTCGGAAACACTCCATATATCCTCTATCCCGAAGAATGCCACCCTGAATCCTATTGTTCAGAGTTTGATGACTAACGTATCTTACATAGCCTCAGTTGTATCCATGATTGCCACTGTGGCCGTAGCTCTTGCAATAGTGCCTTTTCAGGGCGAAGACTATGTCAAGTTGAGAGCCAGAATTGCGTTCCCCTTGGTCGCTACATGCTTCTTGTCAATGGTGGTGGTGCTAGCACTTTTTCTGATACTGGCCGAGCCGCTTAACGTAATCTCACCTACGTACGCGCTTTGCGTGATGCTCCTTATGCTGGCCTTTACTTTGGTGGGTTATGGCTTCAGTATTGTTTCTTGGGGAAGTCTAGAGGCAGTGCATCACAGCAAAAAAACTGTGTCCGTCGAGTCAAGCAGTGGCCTTAGCAAGCCTGATCTGGCAACGAGCGGACAAGATGACCGGGGTGATTCGACAGTGAACCAACCTGAAGTCACTTTGCTTCCCTCGAAAGTCCAAGTCTTGTTGACTGTTTTGAAAGACAACAATACCCATGTAAGGCATAATGAAACTATTCGAATGATATTCTTGCCAGCGGTCTCAGCAATCTTCTATGCGATAGTTGTGGCGCTTCCGGGAGATATCCCGCGCCTTTTCAGACTCGCAGGGGTTATTCTTCTGTTCGTGGTTTCGATCTCCGGTTTTCTTTTCTCTTTAAAGGCTGAGGCAGTTGTTAACACGTTTCTCAAACGCAATACGCAGGTGATTGCAGAGCTAGAGAAGTTGACGAGCCTCAAGCTGCAACATGTGGCGGCTTATCGTGTTGCGCACGGGCCTTGGAGGTATATTCGCTTCAGATATCTGGTACCTGTGTTCTACCTGTGCCTAGTTGTTTTGTCTGCGTGGGTTGCCATGTTTTTCCTCGATCCATGATGGCGATGACGCAATCGAGATAAGAGGCTACTCGCTTGAGCCAGACCCATAGCGATTTCATACTCTGAACACCGAGAATATCAGTATGTTTTGAGAGCTTCTCCTGTAAGTCTCTGTGGTTTAGCCGATATCGAATATGCTCCGTGTTCCGTGAATAGCCATTCATGAAACTCTGGCAATGTCCGAATTCTGTTACTTATTTCGACAAGCCTCGCCAGGCTATTCTTCTCCTTTTCTCTTCTTGCCTCTAGAATACCTTTGTCAATACCCTCATCGGTGACCGGTTCAAAGTGAATGTCAAAGGAATCTGCTGGGACATCTAGGCTGTAGACCCATTCGAAGATGCTCTTAGTTCTGGGCATATGGAATTCAGATGTGATAACCATCAATCTCTTGAAACGTCTCGGCTCCACATGGATAACCCTAGAGAAGTAAGCATTGCCTATCGTATCACATGAGCAAGTTTCAGTCAATATTCTTTTTGCAGGTATTTCTTGGCTAACCAGATAATTCGCTGCGGCAACAGACTCAAAGATTGGATATCCTTCTTTGTCAAGAACAGGAGGCTTATAGACAGTGCCGGCGCTCAGGGTTAGAATGTATTCACCTCTCTGCACTGCAATTGCTCGATCTAGTCTTCTTTTCGTCCATATTGGGAGCCCGCCATCATCATTCACTCCGCCTCCAGGGATTAGTATCACGTCGAAACGGGACATAGACAATTCCCAGGCCGTTGGTGGACAAGACATCTCCATCGCCCATTAAAGGGTGTGTGAAAGGAGGAAAGTGTGTGTGTGCGCACCAGCCTACCCGACGACGACGAAAATACGCCTCTCCTGCGTGGGGTTCAAATCCATCCGCCTGCGCCAAGTGTACAGACGACGAGATTGCCGAGCGCATCAGCGAATCCAAGGACATCGCTTAAGATCGACTCGCTAGCAACCAGTAACCCATGTGGTGCAGTTGTCTGACCAGTGGGCTGACAAGGTCAAGAACCCTGAGGCATTGGGAGACAAGGAGAAGGAACTGTATGCCGAGTTGGAGCCGAAGATCAGAGCACTTCTTCAAGAGTTGAACCAGAACGGGGTGATCGAGAATGTATTGGTCAAGCAAGACACTGCAAGACTCGGGGCAGTGCTGGGAAAGCTTGACGATTTCTCGGAACTTCATAACACCATGAATCACATCCTTGTGGAAGATGTGTTCCCCCGATTCATGGAGGCCAACAAGCAGTTCGGAATTACAGAATCCATCGCAATTCGCATCTGGGAAGCCGCCAATCTGCTCACATCCCTATTGAGTACTGAGCTCTTCAAGCTGCTCGTCTTGTTCCACCTGAAACGTGGACTGGGGCAAGATGCCTACAAGATCTCAAAGTTCACCAATACTATGGGCGAACTTGCACCGAACGCTTGGCCGCAATTACAAGACTCTGTGGACAATGCCTTCAGAAATTCGATTGCCCATGGAACCTACGCATTCTTACGGAAGGGCGACCGAGCAACGGTCGAAACATACAAAGACGCCACTCTCGAACTGCTGGATTCAATGGAGCTCCACGAATTCATGATCCGGACAAAGGAGCAGAACATGCTTTACATGTGTGGCTTCAACGTGCTTCTTGATCTCAAGAAGAAGGGATGGTTCACATAAGAGCACTAGTTCAAATTCAATGGCCCGCGCCATGAGACTCGACGACGATGAGCTACTCCCTATGACGGTTCAAGTCTTGATGCGTAGAGGATCTTGCCAACGACGCTGTCCACCAAATAGTCCTTCACAATGCGAAAGCTTGAACACTACCCCAGTGTGGATGGTATCTCTCGGAGTTCCCAAGATTGGACCCGCTATCTTTGGGAAGGTTTCTTCGTTCTTGTTCTGTAGCATTTCATAGCGTGCGTGAATATCATCTCGCGGATATCATCATTAAGAGAGCAATCCGTCAATGGCCTGATAACTCAAATCTGGAAGACGTCCTGACAAAGGTAGTCTTACTGAACTCATTGTACCACACGAACGTTCTTGATGTCTGGAAGATCGCACAACACATCTGTAGCAAGAACATTGATTCGAAGATTGAAAAGGGAGACCTCACGGTTGTCGATGACATTCGGCTTGGCCACGGCATTAGGACCAAAAAGGAGCGCAACCTATACTCATTCGCAGCAAAGTACGTCAATTGGCATAGACCAACAGAATTCCCAATATACGACAACTTGGTCGCAAGGCTGCTAACGGACCTGAACCGCGAGTACGCTTTTCACCAGCCATTTACTAGATCGGGGCTCAGAAACTTTCAGCTACTCAAGTCTGTGCTTGACGGGCTGGCCTCTTGGGCGCGTCTCGAAGATATGCGTTACAAGAGAATTGATGAGGCGCTGTGGGTCTATGCAAAGCAACGCTATGACAAGCTTCCAGATGAGATATCAACCAAGGTCGGCCTGCCTGTCATCTGAGAGGCTGTTAGGGGACTCGTCCTCTAACATTTTCGTTTGACTTGTGTGTGTGTGGGTAGGCTGGTGCGAGCGTCGCAATTTGAACCATCAATCTGCGTGTGTACTCTATTGTTATTGCAGATTGGCGAGTCTTTCCGCTGTCAGCGAAACCTTGTTTCCTAATGCCCTGAGAGTGCTCTTTC
>JALHTB010000209.1 GCA_022865625.1 Candidatus Bathyarchaeota archaeon | reverse complement strand
TGTAGACAACACGTCCCCCACGAACAAAGCCATATCTTGTGCACGGATAACCACAGAAGAAAGCCATAGATGCCGTGGCCGGATCACCCATCGATATGCCAAGGCAATGCTCAAGAGAAGCCGAAATCGAGTCGTCTTGGGTCATGAGCACGTTAAAACAGGTCGCTATAGGGCATGTCGAAATATCGCGATTTTACGACGTCTCTTGTGCCCAAACCTCGGGCACGTTTGTTCAAGAATAATGGCGCGCCGGTCCATTGTATGCTGCGTGCCTCTCTGTCGCAAAAAAGTGCGGGGGGTGGGATTCGAACCCACGAAGGCCTACGCCACAGGGTCTCCCAGGTCCCGGATGGTCCTGAGGGACCACCTAAGCTTGGCACCACGCGACTTCACATTCGTGTGGTCCTGCCCCTTAGACCTGGTTCCCGCCTGGCTCGCTTGTCTCGCCAGAGACTCGGGTACCCCCGCATCAAATCGTGACCCTACTCATTCAGCAGAATATTACCTCTTCGAACCCAAGGGTGCAATGTCCCTCAAAAGTTCGGTGACCGAAACCGAACCGTTTCACTAAATCAATCTAGGCAACAGATATTAGTGGCAGTCAGGGTGAGGCTATGGCTTCGCTCAGGGAAGAGTGTTGAAAGGTCGCAATTACAGAACAACGCGCGGTCAACCATACACGCGTGGAAAGTACATTCACGGGTCTCCACCGTCCAGAATCTCGAAGTTTACCATGGGCGACACCAAAGCTAGCTACGAGTACAAGGTCAGCCTAGTAGTTCAGGCTCCGATTCAGGTCCGCCATAACGCGCTTGAGGCCGCGCGAGTCGCCGCGAACAAGGTTCTCTCCGACAAGCTCGGCGAGACTGGTTACGTCGTCCGCCTCCGACCCTATCCTCACATAATCCTCAGAGAGAACCGCATGATCGCCACCGCCGGAGCCGACAGACTTCAGGAAGGAATGAGGAGATCCTTCGGAAAACCATCAGGTCGAGCGGCACGCCTTCGAGCCGGCCAACCAATAATCGACCTCTACGTCAACGGGCCCTATGTCGATCTTGCAAAGGAAGCCCTCAGAGTCAGCTCCAGCAAACTCGCCGCGACATGCAGAGTAGTTGTCGAGCGTGAGGTCGTCCAGCCAGCCGCTTGACATGAAACGCTGGCTCCCACTCGTTAGCGAATTCGCGTCAATGATTTGACCAATCAGGAATCTCTTCCTACACGCTAGTAGTGGTCAAGAAAGCCGCGTCCTAGCGCCGATGTCATGGTTTATTAGAGGCACCTAGACGCTGCTCAAACGAATCCTTGAGAGTGAATAGAATGGCGTCTTCCAATAGGCAAACAGCGCTCATGCTTTGGTTTGACGAGATCGGCAAAGAGGATGTCCCGCTTGTAGGCGGTAAGTCTGCAAGCTTGGGCGAGATGACCTCTAAGACGAAGGTTCCGATCCCGTATGGCTTCGCACTTACAGCCGAAGCCTACAGGCTGTTCCTCAGAAAGAACGGCCTCGACAAGAAGATAGCTGACTCACTGAAGACACTACGAGACTCCAACGACACTATAGCGCTCCAGAAGGTTGGCGCCGAAATCCGCAAGATAATCAATTCCGCCCCCGTACCAAAAGAACTCGAGAAAGTCATAACCGATGCATACCAAGAACTGTCGGCACGCGAGAAGGTCAAGAATCCATTCGTCGCAATCAGAAGCTCAGCAACCGCAGAAGATCTGCCGGATGCAAGCTTCGCGGGCCAGCAAGAGAGCTATCTGAACGTCACTGGCGCGAGCCAAGTCGTGGAGAAGGTTCGAGAGTGTTACGCGAGCCTGTTTACTGATCGTGCCATCTTCTATAGGGTTCAGAAAGGGTTCGATCACCTCGACGTCGCATTGTCCGCGATAGTCCAGATGATGTGCTTCTCAGAATCAAGCGGCGTCATGTTCACTATGGACCCTACGAACGGCGACGAGTCAGTCGTGATGATAGAGGCAAACTATGGTCTGGGAGAGTACGTCGTCCAAGGCAGAGTGACACCAGACGACTACTATGTAGAAAAGAAGACGCTGAAGATCGTTCGAAGGATTATCCCGATCAAAACAGTGATGCTCATACAGAAACCTGAAGGCGGAACAGAAGAGAAGAACGTACCTGACTCACTGAAGAACCGCCAAGTCATCACAGAAGACGAAGTAGCCGAGCTTGCAAAGTATGCGCTCACGATCGAGCAACACTACGGCAGGCCAATGGATATCGAATGGGGACTCGACAAACAGACCGGCAAGTTACTCATATTACAAGCTCGCCCCGAAACCGTATGGTCACAGAAGAAAGCTCCAGCAGAACAGAAAGGGAATATCGGGACTGAAAGGAAGATACTCGTCAAGGGTCTGCCAGCTTCCCCAGGAATCGCTGCCGGTAAGGTGCACGTTATCCCGTCAAGCGAGCAAGTCAGCGAGTTTCAGGCTGGCGAGATTCTCGTTACCGAGATGACTGCTCCCGATTGGGTCCCGGCGATGAAGAAGGCAAAGGCGATCGTCGCAGACAGCGGCGGCATGACCTGCCACGCAGCCATCGTGAGCAGAGAGCTCGGGATACCATGCATCGTAGGATCCAAGAACGGCACACAGATCCTGAGATCAGGCATGGAGGTCACCGTGGACGCTAAGAGAGGCGTAGTGTACGACGGGATCCTCGAGGAGGCCATGGCTCCGCCACAGCAAGTCGCTCTCTCTGCACAGTCCATGGGATTCTCCGAGGGACCGGTGACTGGAACGAAAATCCTTGTCAACCTCGGCGAACCAGAACTGGCTGAGAAGATCGCTCAGCTACCCGTTGACGGTGTCGGTCTTCTGCGCATGGAGTTCATCGTCAACGACCACATCAGGAAGCATCCAATGTGGTTGATCGAGACGAAGCATCCTGAGGAATTCGTCGACAAACTGGCTGAAGGGCTCGCAACATTCTGCAGAGCCTTCTACCCAAGACCTGTTGTCCTAAGATTCAGCGACTTCAAGACGAATGAGTATGCCAAACTGGAAGGCGGAGAGAAATACGAAAGTGGAATCAAGGAAGCGAATCCCCTGCTCGGATTCAGAGGAGCATGTCGCTACACCGATCCCAAATACGAACCAGCCTTCAGGCTTGAGATTGCGGCAGTAAAGAAAGTCAGGAACGAGATGGGCCTCAAGAACCTGTGGTGCATGATCCCATTCAACCGAACAGTCGAGGAATTCGTCAAGATACGCGAACTTCTCCACCACGAAGGATTGCGACAGAACGAGGACTTCAAACTCTGGATCATGGCCGAGATTCCAAGCAACATACTATTGGCAGATGAATTCTGCAAGGCCGGAGTCGACGGCTTCTCGATCGGCAGCAACGACCTCACCATGCTCATACTCGGCGTGGACAGAGACAACGAGATTCTCGCACCACTTTTCGACGAGAGAAACCTGGCGGTCAAACGTGCGATCAGAAACCTCGTGGAAACCGCTCACCAGTACGGCAAGACTGTCAGTATCTGCGGACAAGCACCAAGCGTCTACCCAGAATTCGCGAGATTCCTTGTCGAAACAGGAATCGACAGCATCTCAGTCAACCCCGATGTCGTCGTTCAAACACGTAAGCTAGTAGCACAGGTTGAGCATCGAATACTGCTGGAGAGGCTCACGGGCAGACACTGAAGAAGAGCCGCTTGAGGCGTTGCCGGTAGCCGCATATGCTGGTCTAGGCTACCGGTAGGTGTGGGCATAAGACCGCAACAGGCCGATCGGAGCTGGAGAGCTCAAAGGGTGGCAGACGATTGTCCTAGAATGAGGACGATACTTTTGTTTTCGCGGGGATCCTGCCGTTCTTTGTTGCGCTATTCCTACTCGCACTGTTTTTCTATTTTGCCGAGTTGACTTGGCACCCGAAGTTCCCGTTCTGCCTCGGGTAGCGGTGCACCCCTCCAGCCACCACTCGGTTTCACCCCCTAGCGAAGTCACCACAACCGGCACCCCCTATAGGGGGGGTGGGGGCTCCGTGAATGTTGAGGACACAGAACATATTCGGGGGGAGCCTACACGCTATTGCCGAAGGTCTTCGCAAGACCC
>JALHTB010000208.1 GCA_022865625.1 Candidatus Bathyarchaeota archaeon | reverse complement strand
TGTTGACGGAGAGACCCGCGACCTCATGATAGAAGAAACAGAAAGCAAGATCATGCCAGAGACATTCAGACACAGATTGAGGAGATTCTCGAGACTGTTGACGGGCGAAAAGAAGTACTTCTGCCTGAACGACGTGATCGAGCTGGCAGTCAGATACAAGCGCGCTGAAATGTATCTGAGTGCTGATGGACGCGAAGGCGAAGTATTGGAGGAGATCTTACCGGGTAACTGGAAGACACAGCGAGTATTCGACGTAGCGGATCTGAATGTCGACGGAGCTACAGCAAAGGTCGCTGTGTCAAAAGAGAACAAGGAAAGCGTCATGCGGAGATTCCGAGAGAAAGTTGTGAAGATGCCTGAAGCATCCAGACTAGTGCTCAGCAATACGTTCCATGTTGATGAGCTTGCACAATACTACGTCCCTTATGTCGACTTTCCAGTCATGCGTGGAGAAACAGTGGATCACGTGATCATGAGCGCCGCGTCGAGTGCAATCGCTGACGAAAAAGACGCTAACTTCGTTCTTCGCCAGCTCAGGTCTTGACACTCAATGATCTGCGAGTATCGTGTGGGAGCCTTGGAACAGCTGAAACACTCCATCTGTGTCTTCTGAGATAGCGGTGAAGCGAACCCTGAGCATGCAGATCAAAGCAGCGAAAACACTATCGAATGTCCTCAATCCGTTCGGCGTTGCGGCAATCATCTCGATTGTTCTCTCTTGGTTCTCGCCTATGGGAATCGGGCCTACAATGAGCCCGTTATCCTCAGCGTCGATCGGCATCCTCACGTTGTGCATCTTTCCATTCTTGCCAGTCGTCTACAGCGCAAAGAGCGGTAAGACTGACCTAGACGTTTCGGAGGTTGGGAAGCGAGTCCCACTCTATGGACTAGGGCTTCTCGGTTATGCTTTGGGGGCAATGGTCTTCCTACTGCTCGGCAACTGGCTCATGTCTGCGATGGCCTTGGCGTATCTCTGCGTTGGCATGGGCATGCTCCTCATCACACTTGCCTGGAAGATTAGTGCCCACACTGCCGGAGTAGCCGGTCCTACTACGGCGCTCGTCTTCGTGTTTGGAATGTGGGTTGTGCCTCTCTATTTGCTATCTTTGTTGATGATCTGGGCGAGAGTTAGGCTGCGTGCGCACACGTTGAGTCAGGCTGCGGCGGGAATACTCGTCGCGATACTTGTGACGAGTCTAGTGTTCATGGCATTCTATCTTCCATGGCCGCACTTCTGACAAATCGTAGCCCTATTGGGCAGACTTCCGCTGTGTCTGGTGAACTCGACAGATTCTATGTGCGAGTGGCGACTAGGCGATCTGGACATGGTCGATTTGGAAGTATCTCTTAGCCAGCATGCGGGTTTTGTCGATTGTCCTGCCGTTCTTGCCGATTGCAAGTGCCTTGTCTTTTGGGTCGACTTCCACCACCACGATTTTCCTGTCGGGACGCTCTGTGACGCGTATCTCCTTGATCTTTGCGGGTGCGAGTGAGTTCTTGATCAAGCCTTCCACGTTCTCTGATCCCTCGACGACCTCAACCGGTTTGCCGGTCATGCGCCGGAGCGCGTTG
>JALHTB010000038.1 GCA_022865625.1 Candidatus Bathyarchaeota archaeon | reverse complement strand
TCTTTCTTCTTGATCCTCTCCGTTGCATCATCTGATTGGACACCGTTTCGGTCAATGATTGCTGTGACGTTCGAAAGGCCTAGATGACTCGCAGTCATCGCTGCCTCCCAGACCTGTCCTTCATCGCATTCGCCATCACCCGTGAGAGCGAACACTCGATAGTTCTTACCATCCAGTCTTGCAGCGAGAGCCATTCCGTTAGCGATCGAGAGCCCCTGCCCGAGCGATCCTGTAGAGATGTCAACCCCCGGAGTGACTCGTGCAGGATGCCCTTGCAGTATGCTCCCAGTCTTCCGAAGAGAGAGAAGCGTTTCCTGATCGAAGTATCCGGCATGCGCCAATGTTGCATACAGAGCGGGAGCTGCGTGGCCCTTACAGAGCACCAGCCTGTCGCGATCTGACCAAGTTGGATCTTCAGACCTGTGATTCATGCGATCAAAATACAGTGACACCAAGATCTCCACGCAGGACAAAGAAGGTCCCAGGTGTCCCGTTCTAGCACTGGCTATCATTGCAACAATATCTCGCCTGACTTGTTGAGCGATCTCGGTTAGGGATCGAAGTCCGTCCTTTGAGAACTCGAGACTTGCAGACAATCCATTTTGCTTAGTATCTCTCACAAAACCACCCTCGCAGCTCGTCCAGATCTGATGGGCGAGCTAGTATCGATAATAGAAGGCAAAGCCCGCTACACGCGCAAAGAATGCAGACGCCGCATCTGTTCGCATGAGCTCCGCCCTCAGTCCTAAGTTGTTCGGGTAGACGAGCGTTCACGTACTTAAAGCCAAGTATCGTGATCCGATATGTGGCCTTCAGAGAACGCTCTTTCCTGTAGATCTCCGGGAGGGTTGCCACAGTTTATGAACAAGAAGTCCATAGGACGCGGCAAGTCGATTGACGTTGGCGTGGATCAAGACGATTTCTGAGGACAAAGCAACTGGCGACTTGAAACGCACATACGAAGAAGTATTGCGATCACGTGGTAAGATCTCAAACATCATGCGCGTCCAAAGCCTGAATCCCAACGCGTTGAAAGCCTTTCTTGAACTCTACGTGAACCTGATGTACGGCAAGTCAGGCTTGAGCAGAAGCGAACGCGAAATGATCGCAACCGCAATCTCCGCGCACAATCGTTGCGATTACTGTGTATCACACCATGGTGAGGCGCTGAGGTTCTACGTGAAGGATGGTGATCAACTGGAAGCTTTCAAACGTGGCCAGCTGCCCGAGAAAACCGAGATGAGAACCAAAGCTCTGATCGACTACGCGCTAAGGCTGACCGTGGAACCCAGCTCAGTCGTGAACGGGGATCTGGAGGCACTGCACAGGGTTGGACTCAACGACTCCGAGATCCTCGACCTGGTCCTACTCACAGCATACATGAACTACGTCAACCGCGTAGCCAAGGGATTGGGCGTCGAGCACAACGAACAGGAAGCTCGAGGATACAAGTATTAAGCTACAAAATCTTTTTCATTCTCATCCGTTTTCATCAACGGCAGGGCCCGTAGCTCAGTCAGATCCCAGAGTCTGGATCCTGAAAAGGTAGAGCACCGGAGAAGCATATTCGGTGAAGCTTTTACCTGCATGGAGGAGACCCGGGGGTCCCGGGTTCAATTCCCGGCGGGCCCGCCATATTACCCGACAACGAAAACACTCCTATGACGTTTCAAATTCGGGTGCCCGCACCAAGTGACCAGGACGACGACGGGTCTCATGGTGCGGGCGTCGTGATTTGGACCATTGGTGTGTGTGGGTCTCGTGGTGCGAGCGTCGCAAACTGAACCGTTGATTGGGTTTTGTGTGTGCTTTTCTCGGTGCGGCCACTGAGACTTGGACAATGAGGTGCGTTGAGACGACGATCATGGAGCGCCGACACATGCGGCTGACAGCAAAGCAAATGCATCCAGAGTCTAGGGGTGCTCGTCCTTTTCTTTTTCATACTTGCGCGTGAGGGTCTCTAATTCCTCGACCAGATCCTCGACATAGAAGGCATCCTGCTCATGCAGCACTGCAAGCTCAGCCTTCACAGCATGATTCAGAAGTCCCAGCACTCGTAGGCGTTCCTCCGCGCTCTTTGCCGCTTTCTCGCTCTTTGAGTATTCGGCGATCTCCTTGAGAGCCTGCCACATGATCTTTTCCAGCTGAGCTCGTTTCTCCGTCGCGGGAAGCCCTGCAGATGCCGGGACTGACAAGGCGAGGTAAGCGGTCGAAGAAGAAGCAGGGGTTAGCATCCTTTTGTCCTGCCCGGAAACGATGAGAAGACGGTAAATCTAGACTCCTTTCATGAAGTCTTTTCTTAGTGCGTCTTCGAGAATCTCGCGTGTCTTCAGTGCGAACTCCCTTGCTTCGGATAGAGCTGTTGGCAACATTCGACCTGCGCTCACACGCAATTGGTCAGGAAGTGGATGAGGAAGGCAGAACGATCACATGGGTCTCAGGCTACGTTCCGCAAGAAACAGTGAGTTGCGTGATTGGTGTTACAGTCATGAGCAGATTCAAGGGAAAGACGGTTCACAAGAGATGTGACTCTATTTACCTCTCTGGCTTTCCAGGTGGAGTGGGAACTCTATAGTCTTGGTTCTGATGAGACTGGGGGATGTAGACCGGTGGGGTACCAAGTTCATCCGTTTCCAAAGGTAAGGAACCTGATTGTCGACTCTGGCGTGATGGGTCGTCGTAAGCATATGATCCATGCCTTGGTCGAGATCGATGAGTCGTGCTCCCATTGATTTCTTAACAAAAAACGGATACGGCTCGAAGTATCGTATTCTATATGAAACTCCGGCCGGTTCAGTGTTCTTGGCGCGTTCGAACATCTCGCGGGAAGTCGTCGTTCGTCTCACATAGCGCGTTTTGTTGTCTTCTAGCCTCGTCAATCCAAGACCTCAACGGTCGGAGAGGAAGAGGAGTTCAAAGTAGCTGTCGAATCATTCTTGCAACGTTTATGTAGGATGCCCATCGGAGCCCCCAGGTTCCCATGTAGAGCCCGCCCACCAAGAATACAAGGAGGACAGCTGTCGCTAGGTAGTCGTTTACAGAATACTTCAGCTGACGAACGAATGTACGCTTCGCGATGTCGTGGCTGAAACCTCGAGATTCTATGGCGATTGCTATGTCACCTGTCCGACGCATAGAGTTGAAGATTGCTGGTACGAACATCTGCTTCAGGAGAGCGTTGAACCTCTTGGCCGGATTCCTATACTCGTATCTCCATCCTCGTGCTTGCTGTGCCTCCCTGATCTTAGTATTTTCGTCAATAAGTACCGGCACGTAAGCGAAGCCTATGCTCAATGCGAGAGCGAATTCAGGTGGAAGCTTTAGCTTCACGAAAGTGATTATGATGTCGCGAATTGGTGTAATCATCAGGATCGTTCTTATGACGAGGAGAATCATAAGGAAGCGAAGAACCACGCCGATCGTCCAGATGCACGCTTCGAGTGATATAGGAAGAGTCTTGGGCGGGATCAAATAGAAGAATATGTAGGGATTGCTAACGTCTGTGGCTATTGGCGGAAAAAGAAGGTTGAAGATCGCGTACATGACGACGACTGGTGCCATACTCTTCAGGAAGGAGGTTACTTTGTTGAACGGTATCTTCGCGAGTCGCATAACCACAAAGATTGAGATAAACACGACTCCTAAGTAGATGGGGTCTGTCCCCAACCCCACCGTCAAGATCACTACAACTATCCACCAGAGGAATTTCACCCGAGGGTCGAGTTTATGGAAGAAAGTGCTACCCGGGATATACTCAAATGCCAAGCTCTTAACCCCCTATTCTCTCCGTGACTTCACGATACATCTCATCTACAGTCAACACGTTGGGCGGGAAACCGAAAGGCTTCAGTGCTTGCGCGAACCGCGTGATCTGTGGAGCTCTAAGGTAGGTCTTCTCAATCTTTTCTGATTCAGCGAAGACTTCGCGAGGTGAACCGCTTAGCAAGACTTGGCCATTCCACATGACAAAGACTCTATTTGCGTATTCCGCGGCCAGATTCATGTCATGCGTGATCACAATCACGGTCTTACCATCCTCATCGTGCAGCTTCCTATAGAAGTCCATCATCTGCCTAGCCATTCGATCGTCCTGTCCCGTAGTTGGTTCGTCTACCACCAAAACATCTGGTTTCATCGTAAGAACCGATGCGACGGCAATTCGCTGCCTTTCTCCCTTACTTCGATTGAACGGGTTATCGTCCAACATGCCTCGTAGGCCGATCGCGTCCGTTACCTCATCCACTCGTTTCTGTATTTCATCCTCTGGCAACTCAAGATTTCTAGGCCCAAATCCCAATTCCTTTCTCACGCTGTCAGTGCAAATCTGGTGATCGGGATTCTGGAAACAGTATCCGACTTTGGTCGAGAGTTCCCGAATGCTCGTCTGCGAGGCGTCTAATCCGAAAACCGTGACTTTCCCTTGGGTTGGTCGCAGCAGACCATTAAAGTGTTTCACAAGGGTCGTCTTCCCCGAACCGTTTTGTCCTATGATGGCTAAGAAATCGCCCCTTCGTATCTCTAAAGTCACTCCGCGAAGAGCAACGGTGCCTGCCTCGTATACGTGCACAAGGCCTTCAGTACGGATTATGGTCTCCCCTTGGTCGGCTCCTTTCGGATCAGAGGCTACCGCTGCCGAAGATCGCACGATCGCGGCACCTCTTGTGCGGGACTTTAGGAAAGCGGACATCTCCGAGACAGCTTCATCGAATGTGAGAGGCATTTTCAAGGACGGGTCGAACTTTCTAAGTCTCGAGAAAAGGAGCGCCGTCTGGGGCGTTTTTAGTCCGAGTTTACTCAACGATTCCGCGTCTTCAAGCATCTTACGAGGCTCCCCTTCAGCGACGATTCGTCCTTCTTGCATAACGATGAGACGGTCCACTAGATGGAGAAGTTCCTCCAGCTTGTGCTCGACTATTATCGTAGTTGCCTTCTCAGATTTTGACAATTCCGAAAGATGGCTGAGGACTCTCATGCTTCCGATAGGATCAAGATTCGATGTTGGCTCATCTAGGACGTATACCTCTGGACGCATTGAGACGATCGCAGCTAACGCACACGCCTGCTGTTCGCCTCCTGACAGTGAGTGAGGATTTCTCTCTTCGTACCCATTCAACCGCATCGACTCGATCGACTCCTTCACTCTGCTCAGGATCTCTTCTCGGGGAACTCCATAGTTTTCAGGTCCGAAGGCGATCTCGTCAAAGACTGTGGGGTTAACGAGTTGGCTAGACGGGTCTTGAAAGAGCATGGCCGCAACGTGAGACAGTGCGGAAATCGACGACGCTTTTATGTCGATACCTCCGACTAGCACTTTCCCCTCAAGGTGCCCGCGGAAATAGTGCGGGACAAGTCCGTTAATACAACGACATAAAGTCGTTTTACCTGCCCCTGCTGGTCCAGCAATGAGCACAGTCTCCCCTTGATGAATCGTGATGGAGATGTCTTTCAACGCCGGCTCTGAGTCACCGGTGTAAGTGAAATTCACGTTCTGGAAAACTACGTCGACCACGGTCAGACACGTCGTCGTTAGACATCGAACTTGCTTTTAAGCTCAATGACCGAGAAACAGAAAGTGCAGAATACAAGGACATATTGCACAACTCTGAATCGACGAAAGAAAGAGTCGTGCAATCTTAACGCCAGCAGAAGTCTACCACGCCTGACTTGTGCAAAATGTCTCTGTATCCCGCAACCGAGAAACAGAAAGTGGTAATCAAATCTCGCACCAGATCTTCGTCCAAGAACCTGCAACCGACTCCGCTCGCGTCGACAGTTCAATTTTTTTTGCGAGAGAATCGGTTTGTTGAAATGAGCCTCTATATACTCTTCATAGCAAGTTTTAAATCGTGTAGTCAGATGAACTCTGTACTGCGAGAAACATTGAGCAAAAGCGAATCAACGACAGGTTCTAAAACAAGAACACCTCGACTAACAGCAAGACAGGTCGGAATGGTAGCGGCCCTGGGCGGACTTGGATTTGCTTGGAGGGCGCTAGGTCTCGTAATACCTCTCTACCCTCCCTTCGTCCTCGATGTTAGGGAAACATTGATTGCGATAGTGGCATTTGCGGGAGGGCCTTACGTCGCCATCGCAAGCGGCATTCTGATGGGTATTCCATCATCACTGCCAATGCTAGATCCTTGGTACTATCCGATCGTCGGCCTATTCTTCTGCCTTGTGACAAAGACAGTATGGAAACATCGTGGCCCGGTTGGATATGGCCTTCTTCTCGTGACAGCCTTAGTCGCTGAAGGCGTCGGGCTGACACTTTACAATGCTGCCATGGCATTCGGTCTGCAAATAGTACCCTTCTGGCCGGAAATGGTCGCAACATTCGCAGGTGGAACCTATTTCGTCTACGCCCTACAGCAATGGATACCAATGGTCATCGTACTACGGTTGTTCCCAGACTTCATGAAACCACGCTGGCGATGGTCGGGCGGAGAAGCCTTAGAATAAGGAGGCGGTATGACCATGAGTAGAGGAAAACTCTACGGTATTCTCGTGCTAATGTTTGTCATCGCCTTCGTGATCGTTATTCTTCGATCAAGCCTACAAGGACTGGAATGGACACTGTTCCTCAAAGATTACCTGCCAAAGACTAGACCTGCCGGGTTGTATCTTCCCGAGGTAGTTCAGTACATACTGATGGTTGTCCTGATTGTCGTGGGCATCATCGCACTAGTTGTCTTGGAACGAAGAACACGCAAGAGCAAACAGTGACGTCCGTTACTCCCCTTTTTTCTTGTAATGAATTCTTGGCACCAGGAGGCGAATTTGACACTGCAGTTAGACCAGATGATATGGCCGGAAGTCAAAAGCTACTTGGAGAAATCGAATATTGCGTTTGTCCCCGTTGGATCGACGGAACAACACGGAATGCATCTACCAGTAGACAATGATTGGTGGACTGCTAACGAAATAGCCAAACGAACTGCCGACAAAGTGTCAGAGAAGAACATCAGTGTCGTCGTCACACACCCCGTAGCCTATGGCGTTTCACAACACCACATGGTCTTCCCAGGCACCATAACACTGCGAATCCAGACATTCGTTGACGTCATAAAGGACATTTGTGTAAGTCTTAGTAAGCACGGTTTCAAGAAGATCGTGATATTCAACGGCCACGGCGGAAACGACGTCGCGCTAGGTGTAGTGATACATGACCTAGAGGAGCAGATCGCTAGCGAGGTCTACGTCTTAAACTGGTGGGATCTCATAATAGATGAAATCAAGAAGACATGTGATCCCCCATTCTTCCATGCTTGTGAGACTGAAACCTCCATAGCTTACGCATTAGATCAACGCGTTGACAAAAGCAAACTCAAAGGTGAGATACCACACCTCAAGCCAACTTTCGTGAAGTACGACTTCCTTGCTGGTGGACCTAAGGTGCAAGCTGCCACCCCACCAATGAACAAGTTAACAAGCACTGGATCCGTCGGCGATCCATCTAAGGCGACGAAAGAGAAAGGCGAGAAGTTGCTTTCAGCCATTGTTGACAGAGCCGCCGAATTTGTCGGCGAGATAGCTAAGAAGTAACACAGCATGAGAACTTCCTCCCAATAATCCGCCTCTGACATAACGTAACGGAGTTAGGCGCAAAAACGGCTCTAACCCTAATTGCTTGTTCTCCTGCAAATTCTGGAGAGGGAAATTTCTGTGCTGGCGAGCGACTCAATCACTAGTGGATAGTAAACGCTAGCTTCAGGACCTGGATTTCACATTCTCTACGCAGGTAGTTGATGTCTTTCTCCTTGTGTGCATAGCTGGCTGCGCCGTGCATCATTTCGGGTATTAGGATCACGATGCCGTTTTCGAGCAGGTAATTGAACCTCCTCTTGGACTGCGCGAGGTCGCTGATGAAGTCGCTGATGTCCTTTAGTGGCTTCTTGTTGGTGAGATGTATTGCAAATAACGAGCCGACGCCGACTGCTTGCGCTGGAAAATCGGCATCTTTGAAGATGCGGTTCATGTCCTGACGCGCCATGTTGCCCAGCTTGTCAATATGCTCGTAGACTGGGGAATGCTCGAGCACATTGATTGTCGCGAGGCCTGCGGCCAAAGTAATTGGATTCCCGGCAAAGCTCCCTCCGTGATAGAAGTACTCCATGCCTGAATATTTCGTGTGGTCCATATGTTCCATCACATCTCGCCTTCCACAAATAGCGCCTATTGGGAGACCTCCGCCGATGATCTTACCCAGAACGGTTAGGCCTGGTTTTACGAAGTATCCTTTTGCACCGCCTAAGCCGAGTCTGAAGCCTGTGACTACCTCATCATAGATTAGCTGGGTTCCAGTTCTGTCGCAGTATTCTCTCAGTGCTTTGAGAAATTGTCTATCAGCGGAAATGCTCCCCCAGCCGTCAGGACTGGCTCCAGTAAGACGCACGCCAACTGCTCTTGCTTCACACGG
>JALHTB010000207.1 GCA_022865625.1 Candidatus Bathyarchaeota archaeon | reverse complement strand
TGGGATGACAAAGCCGAACTCGCATCCCAGTTCAAGATAGGCGACATTCTTCAGATCGAAGATGCAGTGCCGGCCCTGCGGCTCGGCCAGATTTCGCTAAACGTGGGTAGAACTGCCTCTCTTCAGAAAGTTGAAGAAACAAGCGAGGCAGTTGATGTCAAGATCACCAAGATCACTGAGGCTGGCTCCGATTCTGAACTCCTCGCTTTAGAAGGAGAAATCGTCGGCCAGCCCGAGATAAGAGAAGTGACTACCGCCAAGGGCGAGAAGATACAGGTAACATCAACACGGATTCGCGACGCAACAGGCGAAGCGAGGGTCTCATTTTGGAGATCGCATGCAACGGAAGCAGGCAAACTCCAACCCGGCACCAAAGTCAGGGTCTATGGACTATTGCCGAGACCTGGCCTCACAGGTGACACTGAGTTCAACACGGTCCAAGCATCGAAGATTGAAGTGCTGGGCCGTGCAAGAAGCGATCGTCCTTCTTCCGATGAGATACGGCAATTCATCACCTTGAAGGAAAACGAGCAGGTGTGGGTTACCGCCATTATCTTGGACGCAGCGGAAGACGCTACCTTAGCTTCTGTGTGTGCCCAGTGTGAGCAGCCGCTTGCTCCCTCTGATGATCACTTCGCATGTCCAAATCACGGCGCACAGACCGAAGCAACTTGGCTCCTCACGATGAACATGCGACTTGATGATGGAACCGACACGATCATAGCGAGAGTGCAGACCAAGGACCCGCAGAGCCTGATTGGCAAGAGCGTGATTTCTGCTCAGAAAGAGATATTAGCGAAAAAGGCAAGTACGGTAGCTCTACCCATAGACGCAACCGGGAAGCTTGCTGGAATGAGGATAGAAGTTTACGGCCTCACAAGGCGCGATCCTCAGACGGGAAAGCTTGTTCTACATACCGAGAAAGTGCTTCTGCAAGAGTGAAAGTCGTACTCTGAATGGATTTTCGAACCGAATCCCTCTGACCTGAATGAAGTAGGCTATTTTGGATTGACGAACCCTTGATGGCAATGAAGATCGGTCAAAACATTCTCGACTACATAAACACCGTCCGGAATCCGAGCGACAAGCAGACCATGAAGCGGAGAGTCCAGGAGTATCAACCTAAGCAGGACATAGTTGACAAGTTCTCCTCCCTCAACTCACGTTTCTTCATCGTGGTCTTTTCTGCTGAGCGGAATGCAGAATGCCGAGCCCACATTCCGAGCCTAGCGAAACTCATGATTGCGGCAAGCAACAAGAACGTCTCTCTCAAGGTTGTGGATTTCGATGAGAACCGGGACGTGGCAGAAGAGATGCGTGTCCTGAGGATGCCCACCGTTATAGTCCATGACAGGTCATGGAAGGAGATCGGACGCTTCGTTGAAAAACCTCAGCACGGCGCAACTCTGGAAGAGGAACTGTGGGACATCGTCAGCAAGTCCCCTGACGCCGCATAGCTAGGCTGTCATCTGTAGTATGCCCGAACGGCGAGCTAGCTGTTACGAGTATGCTTGAGAAGTGCGACCCCTCGGATGTATTACACCCCTTTTTGGATGTATTACAATTCTCTTTGATTGTCTGACACTTCGCCTGACGAAAAACACGTCATGCTCGGTTCTCAATGAGCCTCAAGATGTAGCAGGCTGAACAATCGGCGGTGCAGGCTTCTGGGCGCCTGTTCTCTTCGTAACGGAGAGTTTGAGTACCTGTTCCATTCCCTCTTTGCCAGGATCGATTGGCCTCAGCTCTAGCCATCCGTTCTTCTCCGCATCTGAGAGGAATTCCTGTCCGCGCTTCGTCCGCGCGATGACGGTGGACCAGCCTTCGGGGCAGCCGACTCCGCCGACTGATATGTCAGCAAACTCGGCCGTGAAGTCTTCGCACGCATGGCAGGCTGATCGCGCGAACTGTTTGATCTCCTTCAGTGGGACGACAAGAGCCTCCGCGTCCTTCACGTAGACTTTGAACTTGCCCTTCTTTATCTCGAATCGGGTCACCTGGCTGAGATCGATGCTCCTGCTTTGCACGTACTCTCCGAGAAGCTGATCGTGCCCATAGGCCTCCATACAGAACAGCCCGATGGCCAAGGCGACATCTCCAGCAAGTTTCTTCGCTCCGAAGTATGATGTCTGCATGCGCCTGTAGGATCGGATCTGGCAGGGTGTGCCGACGATTGCGATGTTCTTTCTTCCGTATTCCTGCACAGCGGACATGAGCCCGATGAGAGCTGGGCTGGCAGTGTACTTGGTTCCTGCAGCATTCAGTAGATCACTGTAGTCCAAGGCGACGGACGGCACAGCCTTCCATGAGACTTCGCTGTCGATTCCCGTGACCACGGCAGCCTCGATCCTTCCGTTCTCGAGCGCACAACCGAGAATGGATGTGACAACACCGCCGTCCTGGCCCTTCTTCAGAATCTCTTGCTTGGTGGAGCGCCC
>JALHTB010000206.1 GCA_022865625.1 Candidatus Bathyarchaeota archaeon | reverse complement strand
GCAGCAAGAGATCCAGCCAACTTCAAGAAGTCTCTGCGGGAGGAATGCTCTTTCGCTTCCGACAATTACCATCGAACTATGCATGCCCGACAATCCATATCATACTTGCGCCTGTATGTATGCGCGAGAATTGCGACTAAATCAGAGCCTGCCCCATCATCACACCAGCTTGTGCAGGCGTCGTAATTTGACGCCGTCGTCGTTCGTCGTCTTCTTTGTGTGTGCGGATACCTTGGTGCGGGCAGGCAAATTTGGACCATGATTTTCGTTCTTGCATTGGGTCACGGAACGTCGTTTCGACAAGGCATAAGTATTCTCAGCCACTATTGCCTTATCGTTCTGAAGAGGTAAGGGCGAAGGCTGCAGGGATTTGGTCTTTGAAAGGCTAGGTCTCGGCGGCCGCACCAGATTCACGACATAAGGTTCCTTCCACCGCTGTCAGACCGCGCTGGGGAATCAGCTGAGGAGCCCGAGAACCACGCACGACGACAAGAAGAGAAGAAAAAAGCCCGGATCCTACTACGTCTACTTGCTCCTATGTGATGACGGAAGCTACTACACAGGATACACAAGCAACGTAACTTCCAGGGTCCACCAACACGAGAGAGGACGAGGAGCACGATACACCAAGATGCGTAAGCCGAGGAAAGTCGTTCATGTGGAGAAGTTCAGGAGCCGCCGCACAGCGATGAAAAGGGAACGGCTCATAAAATCGCTAAGTCACGAACAGAAGCAGAACCTCGCGAGAAGATCAGGTGGGATGGGCACGAAGAAAGCTGCGACGAATTACCGGCGCAAGAGGCCTTTTCTCGTGACGTAGATGATTTTTCCTTCTACCCTGATTCTCAGACCGTATTTCGCTTTTTCTGTTCCCTCGACCTTGCGACTCCTTACTCTGAATGCTCGTGCAAGATTCGTGGCTTCTTTGGCTGATTCACAGCGGACTTTGAACCCGTCAATTATGCCTCTGGCAACCAGCATGAGTTTTCGTTGCCGTTGCCCGTATGCGACGTATCTATCGAAGGTACCAGGCTTGTACTCCTTCAATTGCTATTGCCCTTGCTTTCTATTCGACGAGCTCATGGGATAAGCTATCCTAGGTTCGGACGTGAGAGGCTGAGCAACAGGCCGAGAATGGTCACCGTTGTCCCCGGCCTCTGCAAGATGATCAGCACTATTCTACCAATGCAAGGCGACCGCAACGACGGCTATGAGATACACGAGCGGGTTGGAAGACATAACAGCTGACATTCAGTACAACTCTGACCCAGAGTGTCCTAACATTGATCCGCGGTAGTCTCTAGACAGACGGTTCATTCCGTGACGGTTATTGCTTGTGTAGGGCACTGAACCTCGCATGCTCGACAGACAATGCATGCATCATTGTTGACGACTACGGACTTCTTGCCCTCGTAACCCTTCACTTCTTGCAGCTCGAATACCGCAACAGGGCACACGTCCACACAAACGGAGTCGCCGTTGCATTTTGCCAGATCAACTGTGACCTTCACCATAGCTCTGCACCATTGAAAGTTGATCGCGTACAACACTGCGAGGTAATAAATTCATGGTTCCAACGTAAATCTATGCGGCGGGTCTAGATAGTGGTCTAGAAAGTAAATAACGACACTCATTGCAGACGAAACGGCCAAGTGACGAATCGGAGTCATTCGACTAGGGATTGACGCTGACTGCTATCACTCTCGCCTGATCGCACACGTCCTCGCACCTGTCGGCGATGTTCTCAACTGCGTCCATGAATTCTGCGAGGAGGATGACCTGTCCGACCGTGAACTGATCGCTGGTGAGCTCGCTCAGTTGGCCTCTGGCATTTCGGTAGAGGTCATCTGTCTCTTCTTCAAGTCGTTCCACTTTATCCGCGGCGTCAAGCGCCTCTTCCACTTTCTTGTCGGTGAGCAAATCTATGCATTGCTGAGCGTCCGAAACGCAGTCTTTCACCACTTTGCACATGCCAAGCGCAGTCTTGCGAATTCCTTCTGGCAGCTTGCTCATGGGGGACTGTCTGACCAGCCTGCCAGCTTCCAAGCACCAGTCCGCGACCCAGTCGACCTGTCTTGCGAGTCGCATGAAGCTCCGTCTTTCGTCGATGGGCAGGTTTCCTCGGGCCATCTCGGTGATTATTAGTCTCCGTAGACTGTCCCCTTCTCGTTCGAGTTGATGCAGCCTCGTGAACGCGCTCTCCATCGCGTCCTTGTTTCCAGCAATTGCGGCATTGACACAAGTTATTAGCTCCTCGACGATCGGAACGAGCATTCTCGATGCTTGTCTGACCATATCGATAGCTCGGGCTCTGGTTCTGGCGGCGAACCAGCTTTCGAAAGTGGCTTTCATCCTCATGTACCTCCTGCTGAATCATCGAGCGAAAGTTCTGAATCAAGACCCTGAGCAGGAAACTGATAAGGTATTAGGCCTCCCGCAGCGAAACCGACTTTGACACGCTCTCCAACACCCTTGACGCGCAGAAGCCCCAGATTAGGTATCTCCGATACTATCTGCGTGTTGTTCTCCATCTCAACCTCGGTCCGTATGCAGTCACCTAGGAGCACCTGCTCTTTCACGACTCCAGCCCATTCCAAACCCTCTTGGCCACGAGCCGATTCTAAGACGACCGACTCTGGCCGAACAGCAAGAACCACATTTCCACCCTTCATGAAGCCTGACCCCTCAAGATCTACTTTCCAACCATTGACTGACACTATAATGCGCCCCGAGGCGCACTCCTCCACACATCCCGGAATGAAGTTGGCCTCGCCCAGGAAGTTTGCAGTGAATAGTCGTTTGGGGCGAAGGTAGAGTTCCAACGGTGTTCCAACCTCAACTATTCTGCCTGCCTTCATGATAACAATGCGATCCGAGATCGACATGGCCTCTTCCTGATCATGTGTGACGTGGATCGCGGTGAGGCCGAGCTCAGTCACGAGCCTTCTCAATTCGTATCTGAGCACCGCTCGAACATGAGCATCAAGTGCACCCAGAGGCTCATCTAGCAACATGAGCTGGGGTTCCGCTGCGATCGCTCTGGCGAGCGCAGTCTTCTGTCTGGCGCCTCCGCTCAACTCGTCGGGATATGTGTGGGGGCCAATCTTCAGCCGGGCCATTTCCATTATCTGGCCGACGAACTCGCGCGTGACGCCCCGCTTCTTTCCTCGAACTCGTGGCCCGTATCCGACATTCTCCCATGAGGACATGTGTGGAAAGAGCGCTATCTCTTGTAGCATGTATCCAAGCTGCCTCTCTTCGGGAGGCAAAGCGGTCACTTCTCTGTCGCCGATGAATATCTGTCCCGAATCCTGCTTGGTGATCCCGGCTATGCATTTGAGGAGAGTTGATTTGCCGCATCCACTCGGCCCTATGATTGAAACATATTCCCGGTCCTTGATCTCAAGCGAGACGTTGTCCAGCGCGACAACGTCTCCGAACCCTTTGCAGACTTGGACCGCCCTTACGTCAGGCAACTAGAAGGCCTCCAATTCCACCGCCAACGCCCTTCCGGGCCTGTTGAACAACATCATCGCCTCACGACTCGCTCTCGCGTAGACAATGTCTCCTACTCGATCCTCGAGTCTCTGCTCCAGCGCTTCTCGTAGAGGAACCTTCGCCACTATCTCTCCTGCTCTCCCCGCGTCCATCAGACACCTCATGAAAACACCGAGAATACTCGTGGACACAAGTCTTCCTGGAATCACATTCTCCTCAAGATTCGCACTGGTCAGAATAGAGGTCCTCTCTTGTCGGAAGGAAGCCACGACGGCGTCACCTAGTGAGTGCGCATTCTGCGAAGACGTAATTGAGAATCCCTCAGCCATCTCGATCAAGGATGCGCCGGATTCCTTTCGAACTATGGTTCCTTCAAGGAAGTTTGCTCCACCTACGAAGTTTGCCAGGAATGGGGAGTTTGGTGCAGAGTAGATTTCTGAAGGACGACCAAACTGCCCTACCGAACCGTCCCTCAATACGGCTATGCGATCCCCGATTGACATCGCTTCCTGTTGATCATGAGTAACATGGACTACCGTTACACCAAGTTCCTTCGCTAGTCGCCTAAGCTCGAATCGAAGCAGTACTCTGAGTCGAGCGTCGAT
>JALHTB010000205.1 GCA_022865625.1 Candidatus Bathyarchaeota archaeon | reverse complement strand
TACGTTTGGTTTGCCCGTATATGCCATGGTCTCATTCATCTTCTCGGTCGTACTTGCTGTTTGCGTGACAGTCAGAGCCGGGCTAGGAGACGCGAATTGAGTTGCTGCAACCGCTGTTCCAACGACCGTAGCGCCTGCAGCGAACGATCCAGCCACTTTCAGGAAATCACGCCGTGAACGGGCTTTGTTAGCTTCTGACAATCCTATCAGTCGTAGATGGTCCATTTTGTTATTTAGCTATTCGTGCCTCTGCTTGTATGACACTCGGGAAGACATCATGATCGGATGCTCAGACACATGACGATGGCGTGCAACATGTGGTATTGAGCTACTGATCGAGTGCCGGCACTGCTGGACAAGTTCGAATCCTATGAGTCTGCAACCTGTTCCGATTTTGAGACCATTTTCAGCAATAGAATCGCCGCGAACCCCACCGGGCCCGCCACAAACATTGTCCGAGTCCCGATTCGCCATCTGTCTCAGCCCTTGCGATCGGGGTGTTCCGCCGCCCCATTATCGGGTCCTGCTCCACGTGGCATATCCTATTTCCGTGGGCTGAACTTGATCGCGCGGTCCCACAAAATCTCAGATTTCACAGGCCCCGCCCTGGTTGCGGGTTCACAGTAGACGCGGAAGATGATGAAGATCGGCTGGTCCAGCTCAATGCCATGCGCCTTCAAGCCAGGACCTGGAACTCTGTAACAATCCTCGCCGTCACATCGACGAGCAATCTTGTAGGCGTAGAGCCTCTTGGCGTTCGGGTTGCCGGGGAGGTACTTCTCAGCCGTCGGGTACTGATCACTCGTGACGCCTCCTACACCATTCCATATGTCCGCCCCGTAGACGGTGAAGCTCGAGAAGGCAGCTTTCCCTGAGATCTCATGATTGACTCCGTATACTATTACGAACTCGTTCGGATCGTCAGAGAGAGTGAAAGTTTTCGGAGGCTTCTCCGCCTTGCCTGTTATCAGTGACGGCGTGGGCGGGTAGAATTGAAGCTGCCCACCTGTCGACAGATAGATTGCGTCCCTGGTGGGCCCAGCCACGTTGATACCTCTCTGGATACCTTCGATCCCCTCCGGGACCGCTTCGCTGATGTCAAGCTCCGTAGCCTCCAAGTCACCATACTTCGCCAAGATGGCTTTGCGTAGATCATTGAGGGCGGGTGTCAGATCATGCTCCGTCTTGCCTGTTCCCCGCACCCTCAGCTCAGCTACACTGAAGGGATTGAGGTTGACAGGCTCCTTCGGAGTTATGCGCAGGATCACTGCAGGCGGATTCTTGACGTATGCATCGCCAGCCTGCTGATCCTTGAAGACCGACGGCCGAATGAAGAAGTTGAATGTGTCAGAATCATCGTCGAGTCCCATCTTCAGCATTGGAGATGGGATCACGTATGTGTTCGTGATGGAGGACGAGTATCCGGCTGAGATTGCTGCTGCTCGGACACGTTCGTCAATGCCCCTGTCAGCCGTACTTACAATGACCGTATTCTTATCGAACGGGTTCCCATCCGCCCCGTCCGGGGTTCCTTCAATGTTCATGGTTAGATGATTCAACGCGTCGGTTATGTCCGCGAAGAGTACCCTACTCTCGTTTCCGTAGAATCTCTCCATCAAGTAGCCGCTGTAGCCGTAGTACTTGCATTCAGGCGGTGTCCTTCCGACGAAGATGAGAGCTTCATCGGGGCGCATGCGGAAGAGAATCGTGACGCCCTTGAGGCCAAGGAACTCACCTACCTTGAACTTGTAGCCTGGCACCTGTTCTCCAGGCGATGGTGGAACCAGGCATACGAGGTAAGGCTTGGTTGGGTCATTGCCCCAGCATGCCTTGATCAGGCCTGCCTCGTAGGCCTCAATGAGTGGAAACACGGCCGCTGCCCCCTGCCCAACAATGAAACCATCCCGCTCAAGCGCGGACCGGAAAGCATCGAGATCGCCTACGCTGGGCGGCATCGTTTCCGTCGCCCTTTCAGTCACAGTCTGCGTCACCGCAGGCCCGACGATCGGTTGAGTTGCGGCAACCGCTGCCCCAGCAACTACCGCGCCCGCAGCGAATCCTCCAGCAATCTTCAAGAAGTCTCTTCGCGACGAAGGCTCTTTCGTTTCTGACAACTGGCATCGATCCCAATAGATGTGCTGTTCGGTTTTATTGCTTGCGTACCTGTGCATTCGTGAGATCTGTGACTAGGTCTCAATCGTTCGCATCGGTTTCTCTGCGGTACTACAGGTTCTGTAGAACATAGTCGGTGATCGAGTGAAACAGATGCACTCTCAGGTCCTGATCGTCGATGTGATGCATCTGCCGCGGATAGACCATCAGGTCAAAAGGTACGTGGGCCTTCTCGAAGGCATATGTCAGTTGCATGCTATTGGATATGTGAACATTGTCGTCAGAAGTGCCGTGTATCAATAAGAGCTTTCCCTTCAGATCTCTGGCATGAGCTATCGCTGAACTTGCAGCGTATCCTTCCGGGTTCTCTTGCGGAGTTCCCATGTAGCGTTCAGTGTAGATGCTGTCGTAATTTCTCCAGTCTGTCGGAGGAGCTACTGCGATGCCGACTCTGAAGTAGTCAGCGCCTTTGAGCATGCACATTAAGGTGATGTAGCCGCCGTAGCTCCATCCCCAAATCCCTATCCGGGTACTGTCCACGTAGGATAGTTTGCGAAGGTATTCGACTCCGGCGATCTGATCCTGCACCTCAACCTCGCCGAGTTGCCGGTAGACTACTTTCATCCAATCCTTGCCTCGGCCACCGGTTCCTCTGTTATCGACAATAAATACAATGTACCCATTCTGGGCCATCATTTCATGCCAGAGCTGTCGCCGACGAGAATCCGAGTCCCAAGCATTAACGACGGTCTGTGATCCTGGTCCACCATAGACGTAGATCAGCACAGGGTACTTCTTCGACGGATCAAAATCAGTTGGTTTGATCATCAAGGCATTCAATTTCACGCTGTAATCAGTCTCAAAGGAGAAGAAATCCGGGCGAGACAAATGATATTCCTTGAGAATTTCATTGAGCGCCTCATTGGGCTCGACGATGTCGAGTATCTTTCCATCGCTGCTGTGCAAACCAACGGTGGTTGGAGTTGTGAAATCGGAGAAGTAATCTAGGTAGTATTCGCAGCTTGGATTCATATCAATGGAATGCCATCCCTCCTGCTCGGATAGGCGCGTGAGACCTTCACCGTTCAAGCCAACCGTGTACAAGTCACGGTCCCAAACATTCTCCTTTCCTGCACTGAAATAGACGAGGTCGTGCTCTTCGTCAACTGCGACAAGGCTGTCCACCTCCCAGCTGCCCTGAGTAAGCTGACGAATCAAGTTTCCTTGAATGTCATAGAGGTAGAGGTGCTTGAACCCGTCCCGATTGGAGGGCCAAACGAAATGTTCGCCTTGCCCAAGGAAAGTAAGGTCATCGTAGACATCAATCCAGCCATCTGCGGCTTCCTCCACTAACACACTTCGGGTTGAACCTGATGAGATGTCACCAAACAATAACTCGAGTCTGTTCTGGGCACGATTCAGGCGACAGATTGCCAGGCTGTGACTGTCGGGGAGCCACCTGATACGGGGCACGTAGATGTCAGTCTCATTACCAAGGTCGAACCATAGGATCCGTGGATTATCGATTGAGACCACTCCTACTCGAACGATCGAATTATTCTCGCCAGCCTTCGGGTAGGGCGTCGATTGAACTTCGTTTTCGACTGGAACGAAATCCACGATAGGAAATTCCGGCACCTCAGTCTCGTTCAGTTCAAAGAAAGCAATGTGCTGCCCATCCGGAGCCCAGAAGAACCCGGTCCTACTGCTAGCGAACTCTTCTTGATATGCCCAGTCAAACTGTCCGACGAAGACATGTTCTCTTCCGTCCGTAGTCAGGGGCACATCGATACCAGTCTCTATGTCAAGAACATGGATGTTGTGATTCTTGATGAAGGCGATTCTCTGCCCATCGGAGGAGAAATGCGGGTCGTCCTCCACCTCTTCATCGTTGGTCAAGCGTCTCACTGCAGCAGACGCAACATCGTACAGGTACAGGTCATTGCCTGAGGGCAGAAGGATCTCCTTTCCCGTAGGTGACCAAAGATAATTGGGCACAAAGAAGCGGTTCTCCGGGCCCACCGACTGTGGTTCTTCGAGGACTGGCGTCCTGTTCGAATCGACCAAGATCTCTCTTGCCCCCGTCTTGAGGTCATACCTCCATATGTATCGGGCAGCTTTCTGGGGGCTTGGCTGATAGTAAGTGAAGGCCTCTCCGTTGGGCGTCCACTGCACGCCTATGAGGTGATTGCCCGAGAGTTCCGGACTATCGTAGATGAGGTCTAAGGTAAGTTTCTTCCCCGATTCTATTCTCTGAGGGGGTATGCTGGCATAAACAGTCAGAAGCACCAAAACCACTGCCATCACAACGAGAATAGCCTTGACCTTGCGGCCAAACACAGTACTTGAACCCAAATCTTGATTCACGCTCCCTCGCGCAGCGTCTATCATGCAAGTTCTATTTCTGTTCAATTGGTACTCTGATACTCGTGTGAAGGCCGCACCTGATATGGAGAGTGACACAAACCATAATCAGGGTCCGCTTGGACGCAAACGTATCTCAGAGACATTCGAAGATGGGTGAGTGTTCGCAGGCGCTGTCAGTACCAGCTGTCAACAAGGCACCTCGCTTTCCATTTGGTCTCGATCTATCACCTATGACGGTATCTGCCCCTAGTTAGGGGCAAGTACCACCGGGCCCGTCACAATATTACCACTTTCTGTCATCGGTCCTGACTCTCGGCCACAAATCTTGAGCGACGCTCCCTCGTACTGCGTCCATTGGGGGCACCGCTCTGTTCAATTGATATTCTGACACTCACTTGACGGCCGCATCAGATATGGGCGTGGACACAAATGATAGTCAGGATCCACTTAGACACAAGCGTACCCCGGGGACATGTGATTCGAAGATGACGAGAGTATCCGCAAACGGTATCGATATTCGTTATCAACAAGAAGGTACGGGTTTCCCCTTGATCTTGATTCATGGCCTCTCCGACAGTTCCGTCCTGTGGGTTCCCTTGATGTCGAAGTTGGCTAGACATTATCGCACGATTGCCCTCGACCTTCGTGGTCACGGTGAATCCGAGAAACCAGGTGTGCCCTATTCGATCCAGCTCTTCTCCGAGGATCTTCTATGCTTCCTTCAGAGGCTGAAGCTGCCAAACGCGCACCTGCTGGGATTCTCCCTTGGAGCAGCCGTGGCCCAGCAGTTCACCCTTGATCATCCGGACAAGACGAGCTCACTGATTCTGCTTTCACCTTTCAGTTACAGTGATCCTGATCTTCGGAAGAACTTGGAAAGGCTTCGAGAAAGCGTCGCGAGGGGCGGGCTTCCCGCCTTCTTTGACGCAGCAATCAGACTAGTCGTCACTCCTGAGTTCATCTCGGCCAATGTTGATGCCATTGCACAGATGAAGAGGGAGTGTGTCAGGATCAACTCGCCCGCAGCCATTCTTCGCGCCATCGATGCGTGCGTGAATTTCGATGTCAGAGATAGGCTATCGCAGATCACACACCACACACTGCTGATCTCCGGGAGCGAGGACGTCATGTCCCCAATCCATCTGGGAGAGCAGATCAATCGGTGTATCAGGGGTTCGGAGTGGAAGATCATGGAAGGGGTGGGACACAATCTACTCATTCCCGAGAACCTTCCAAGACTGGCGCAGATAATCCTAGAATTTCTTAAACGGCATTGACAGAAAGTGTCGTCCACTTCTGACGAGAAGAGAGCGACCCCTTTCTTCGGGCTCATTCCTTCATTCTATGTGTGCGCCCCCACACACCATCATCTCCCAAACGATAGCTTGCCAATACTCGGAGATAGTTCTAGAGGCTCGTGCACATGGATCACGGCAAGGCAATCACGGCTGATATGATAAACACAATCGCTGATGAGGTCAACTCGGTACTCAACAAGCGTCAGAAAGAACGATACTTCGACAGCATCAGGTTACTCTATAGTGTCATAGAGAATCTGGGATTTGCTTGTAACGGCTACGTGGTCAGACCGGATTTCTGTGACATAGATCTGTCAACCTCGATTCCGGAGAGTGTGAGGGCTGGTTTGGCTGCTTTCGCATGACGGTCTCACGTTTTCGTGTAGGACGCGAGTGCGAGTCTGAATAGCGCGTATATGACAAGCAAGTAGGCAATCGTCCTGACAACGATCAGGAAGGATCCCCACGCTTCTGCGAAGCCTAGCAGGGTTGCGAGATGGGAGACCGCGAAGAGGCCGAATGCTATCCCAACGAGCAGCGGCATGGCCACTTTCTTCTTGCCATAAGCCATCACGCCTAGAATGAGTATCACAACGCACATGACGAAGTTGATTGCAGTGATCGTATCCAATTGGGTCACCTTGCCGTGAAGTAGGTCGACAGCATATAAGAAGGGTGTGTGTGCGCACCAAGTGACCCACACGCAACGAATAGTTCAATTTACGACGGCCGCACCAAGCTGCCCGACGACGTGCGAGATCTGGTCTTGGAGGGAAGTCTCCACAATTTGAGAAGCAGAGACAACACCCAATTAGCACACATCTAAGTTTACGGTTTGCTGATGAACTTTGGTTCGCAAGATTAGCAGAAGGAAATTCCTGGGCGTCGCTGGAGGATCCGCTGCTGCGGCCGGCGCAGGCTACCTGACAAAAGACTATTGGCTACCGACTACGGGGAAGTATGCCCCGCAAACAACAACTACCACAGGTGTAGCTGTCGCAGAAACAGCTGGAGAAGGCTACCGTTTCGACAGAAACGGGTGGATCTATCTTCACATCGAGGGCGATCCACATGAGAGAGGCCACCAGCATGGCAACTTGGTTGCCCCCGAACTCAAGGAGATACTGAGGAGCCTAAAGTATCTGACTTACTGGAACACAGGAATGCAATGGGAATTCTTCGTCCAACAAGCAGAGAAACTGTGGGCGGACAAGATAGACCAAGAGTTCCTGGATGAGATGAAAGGCATCGCCGACGGCGCCAAGGCTGCTGGCGTGGACGTGACATGGCAGGAGATCCTTGCCTGGAACGGCTACACGGAGATCACGAACTATTGGTGGCCCACCGCACAAGGAAGCACGTACGGTACCTTCCGCGGTGAGGTTGTCGGGCACTGCAGTGCATTCGCTGCCACAGGGTCAGCTACGAACGGAGGAAAGATCGTGATGGCCCATAACAGCTGGGACCAGTTCGAGACAGGCCAGTTCGCCAACATGATACTAGACATCAAACCAACGACAGGGCACCGCATGTTCATGCAAGCTGACCCAGGCTACATCGACAGCTTCTCAGATTTCTTCGTGACAGATGCGGGATTGATGGGCACGGAGACAACCATTGGTGGTTTCGGCCAGTATGACCCGAATGAGGCCCCGGAATTCTTCCGCGTCCGGAAAGCAATGCAGTACGCGACTAGCCTAGACGACGCTGTCGAGCTTATGAAGAAAAGGAACAACGGCGGCTATGCCAACAGTTGGCTCTTCGGTGACGCCAACACTGGAGAGATTATGCGTTTCGAGTTGGGCCTGAAGTTCTATAACGTTGAGCGAACCAAGGACGGTTACTACATCGGCTTCAACGCGCCGCTTGATCCGCGGATTCGCAACCTTGAATGCTCGAACACTGGCTATGCGGATCTTAGGCGGCATCAAGGCGCCCGGCAGGTCAGATTGACCCAGCTCATGAAGCAGTACCACGGAGTGATCGATGTCGAAATGGGGGAGAAGATCTTGGCTGACCACTATGACACATACCTGAAGAAGGAGAATAATCCTTGCTCACGAACTGTTGACGGACACTATGAATTGGATGCGCGGGAATACATGAGCCAGCCTGGGAGGCCGATACCATTCCAGCCGCGCGGCACCGTCGACGGCAAGGTGATGGACAGCGACATGGCGAAGTCGCTCAGTTTCTGGGCCAGGTGGGGGAACTCGTCCGGCATGCCATTCGACGCGGAGAAATTCCTTGAGGAACAGATCCAATGGAGCCACTTGGAAGGCTACCTCAAAGACAGACCGAGCCAACCATGGACTCTCTTCAAGGCAGGAGAGAAAGAGTAGCGGCCCAAACACGTCAAAAGGAACACTCGATATGGGTAGATACACTAACGAACCGGAACAATCAGAACCGATGTTGTGCGATATAGCTGACGCGCGAGGACGATACTCATAGTTGAAAATGGTTCAAATCGCATGCCCGCACCACTAGACCCACACACATTCTTGTCGCCAGAATCGGTATTGTTGTTCTTTGACTCTAGAAGCTTGATCACTCCACTTCAGCAACCCTAACCAAGTACTCGCGGTTTGAGAGCTTAGCTCTAGGTCAGCTAATCTGACAGAAATTCTGTGCAAATCGAGTGATTGAAGATTCTATTGCATGCAGTGACGTGGTTAATCCTCGGATGACATAAGAGTGAACTCGTTGCCATCTGGATCGGTGAATCGGCAGTTCCATCCGAACTCGTCCTTCTTCGGCGGCTGAGTGAGTTTCACGCCTCGATTGGCTAGCTCCCCGCAAGCCTCCGTCATGCCCTTGTCCGTGAAGAAAAGGATGCCACTGTTCCCCGGTTCAAGTTTTCCCTCTGGGCCGCTCTCGTCATGCTGGCAGAGGTGGAGCTGTAGGCCGCCTTCTTTCCGTCCGACAACAACTACGTGCCCCTGATTCATGAGGATGTCAAGGCCCAGTTTCTCTATATACCAGTCCGCGGCGCGTTTCTTGTCGGAGACGACGACTGCCACACTCACAGGCTGAAGTTTCATAACTTCAACTTGGCCTCACGAAAATTAGTGCGTTACGTCGTTTTGCGACAAATGTTGAATTCCAGTTGCGAACCTACAGCGCTCTGAACCCGAAAACCCTTCTTCTCAAACGCGGCAGAGATCCTGGCAACAGTAATGTCATCCACAGATACCGAAGCTCTACAGGGGGCTTCGATCGGACGATTCTCTCTCTTCGGCCGGGTGTTGGCAATTGATTGGTGGTAAGCGTCCATGGTTGCGGAATCTTGTGATCCCCAACTGTTACCCGCCGAGACACCGCTCTACGCAGCCGCGGCGAGTCAAAACGCTCTTAGTGGATCTGGTCTGGGATTGGATCGTCCTTGCATGTTCGGGGCTAAGGTCTGGGAGCGGATGCCGTCCGAGTACATTGCGGCGCGCGTGGCATGATACAAGACCACATTCTGCAAAGAGGTGCCGCTTTTCTGGAAAGAGGAGCCGCTTTGAAAGTTCTAGTCAACGCGGAAAAGGCGTGAGTCATCGTATACCATGGATGTGCGTGGCACTCTTGGCACGGGCAGCCATATTTGAACTGGCAATTCTGACTCATTGTCTACGCATTATTGTCTAGATGGTGCGGCCGCCGGGATTCGGACCCGGGTCGTTGGCTTTCTTCCCATGAACGGGTGGAAGGCCATTGGACGCTAGGCTATGTCCTAGACCAGGCTAGACTACGGCCGCACACGGCTTCAGCCGTATCTGCACACATGTATTTAACAATCTCAATCTTCTGCCAGACGAAACGCAGAGGAAAACGCTTCTTGAGACATCAACGCAACACGAAAATATTGGATGTTGTGTTCTGGCGCTGGTCGTGCTGATAGGTTCGTGGACTCTTGTTCGAGGACTTGCTGGCAACGTACGGATACTTGGGCGTTTTCGTAATCAGCTTAGCCGTGAATCTACTCCCTTTCACGTCGCCGTCAAACATGATCCTTGCAGGCGCTATCACCTTTCTCTTCCCCGTCATGAATCCTCTCTTCGTGGGCTTGGCTGTAGCCATTGCTGCTTCTATCGCAAAGACAGCCCACTACTATGTCGCATCCCATCTTGGCTCAAAGACCGGAAGCAAGGCAGAGAAACTCCGATCCTACGGTGGATACCTCGGGCGATGGGGAGCGCTCGCAGCTTTTGTGGCCGCTGCTTCTCCAATCCCCGATGACCCTATCGTGATTCCGCTGGGGATGGCCCAGTATTCTCCTGTGAAGTTCTTCATTGCATATCTGACGGGCAAGGCCTTGGTGTCCGTGGGAGGAGCGTACTTGGGCCGGCAGTCGGCCCTGAGGCTTCAGACGATCCTCCCCTCGAACGAGTATATCATGGTCACCGCGGTCGCATCGATACTGATCGCCTCAATACTCGTCAAGGCCGACCTCCCAACTTGGATGTCGAAGCTGAAGAAACTGGTGAAGAGAGGCTGGCGATAAGTCAGCATTCGCTTAGGCAAGGCAAAAGCAAAAAGAGGTCATTGTGCTAGTCTCTGCTGATCTGCTTGTCAGCTGAGAACAGACTAAGGTTCCGAATCAGACGAGGCAACTTCGAGGTCGAGCTTGAAGGAGACGCTGAATACGTCAAAGAGAAGTTTGAGGAACTCATGGCCGAACAGCCAGCCCACTCCAGCATGGTACAGGAAGATGCTCGACCTACACCTGTGTTTGCAGAGTCCGCGGCCAGCGAGGACTTGGAAGGGATCCTCGAGACAGGACCTGACGGAAAGCCACACTTCACAATTCCATTCGACTCGCTAACAGCGAAAGAGGCCATATGCCTAGTACTCTTCAAAGCGCAACCAACTCCCCTGGGCGACAAGGAGCTGAGCGAACTTCTCAATGCAAGCTGGAAGACCACGAAACCTCACGTGATAAGAGCACGAGCAAGCGAGTTGCGGAAAGAAGGGAAACTCATCACGGAGAAAGGACGATACTCGCTGTCCGGCGCCGGACTACAGTGGGTAAGGGCGGAGGTTATTTCCTCATTGAGAGGGGCCCGATCGATCCAGACCTGAGAGCTTCTTCGAAGCAGCAACATCTGCCGGCTGATTGGTCGCAAGTCCTCTCAGCCAGACCAGTCTTCGTGCTCCTCTATCTGAGAGTCTGTAGGAGTACTCGCCACTTCTCCATTCCCTGTGCAGAAGTCCGTATCGGTGGTACCGCAGAAGGGCCATCCTGATGGCGCGAGGTGTGGCAGGAAGCCTCAGTTCTGACCGTGCACGCTCTATGACCCGGTTGCTGTCACACCAGCCCTCGGTAGTCAGTACCTGCAGGATTGCGGTCTTGAGCTCGTTGTACCTCAATGATCCTTCCTACAAGACCCAGTGAAGCGCCATCAATATGAGCTTTGCGTGTGAGGCTCAGTTATGCTCTCCATTCTTTCTGAGTGAAAGTGAATTGATGCTGAGTAACACCTAGCGGAATAATCGAATCATGTGGGATCGTTTTCGCCTGCGGGCATAGCTGAGCGGCCCGCTCTGCAATATGCAAGGTGTTACTCATCCCGAAGGGGCGATCGCAGAAGAGCTTTTAGAGTGCAAGATCATCATAGATGTGAAGGTAATCTACTGGAGCGATCTGCTGCAGTTCAGGTTGAGATCTCAGAGGCCAAGCAATTGAGCACGCAAACACATGTCGAAGTCACGATAAGATACCGCGACATCGAGAAGACAATCAAAGGCAGTCCAGACGAAGTCTTCAAAGCTGTCTTTCAGTTTCTGTCAGAAGCCATCCCGGCCCTCGATGTCGTCTCAAGAATCACGCTCTCAGTCAACTTTGCAGATTTCCTCAAAGACGCTGCTGGGGTCCTCGCAGTCACCCCTGAAGGCGTAGTGGTGCTAACACCACCCGAGGCGTTGACAGATCGTGAATTGGTCTTGCTCTACCTTGTGCGGGCCAAGGTTGGCTTCGAAACCGGGAGATCAGAAAAGGAGACGCTTCTCGCATCTGACCTGATCTCCTTCACCGGCAAAGGCTCCGGAACAGTGGCCGGCAGGTTGAGCGAGTTGTCCGGCGAAGGGCTTGTCGAGAGAACCGGAAAAGGCGAATATCGAGTGACAACTTTCGGGCTGCATCGGTTCAGACAAGATGTGCTTCCAAAGCTCAAGGGTTGATGAGAAATGAGTGGAGAGAAGAATCTCACAGTAGAGCTGGAATTCGGTGAACTGAGGCACTCTGCCAGCGGAACTCCAGATCAAGTATTACAGGAGGTAATGGCGTTTGTCTCACGAGTCATCCCAGCATACGATGCTGCCTCAAGACTTCTATACACTCCAGAATATGGAAAATTGATCAACTCACTTTCGAGGATCGTGAAGATTGCTCCTGACGGGCAGGTTCTTCTCCTGCGAGAAGACTTGCCAGCAGAGAAGGCGATCACCGCAGTTCTCCTCGGAGCACATGTCTCAAGCAAGTTCCAGAAGCGAGCAAGCGATGAACTGTACGCTGAAGAGATCGCTAGGTCCGTGGGAAAGGCACTCAAGACAGTGAGGAACACGATCGCCGAACTTCAGAAACAAGGCCTCATCGAACGAGCTGCACGTGGGACCTACCGGATCGCGACAGCAGGCATCATGAAGATAGAACAGGAGCTCCAGGTTTCGCAGAACGGCTCCGAAGGAGGGACCTCTCAGAAAATCTGAGAGTCGCTGCCGCATCAGGTTTGAATAGAATCGGGTGCGGCGGCAACGGGAGCTTCTGGCAGCTCCCGTAACAGGGGGGTGAGAATTTGGTGATCCACCGCACCCAAATTACACATGCTTCGATAGACGAGATAAGCAATTCGCTTCGACTTGAACAGAGAGAACACTCTCTGCTCCCCTCATTTCTCGTGGAGCTGAGCAGCAGGTCAATGCAGCAACTAAGCGGCGGAGCATTCAGTCCTCGAGAAGTCTCGTTGTTCGACATGGCCGTCGACGATGAGTCCTCAGACGCAACCTCAGTCCTAGTTACCGATGATCTTGAAAGTCTCAGGACTATTCCTCTGAATCCGTCCACGAGATCCAACGTGGTAGCGGTGGATGTCTCGAGTCTCAAGATTGGAGAGACGGAAACCGGGGTCTTGGTTGCGATTAGAGGAGCGGTGGTTTGGAGATCTGATCAAGGCTACGAGTATGTTAGATGCGGCCCCCTGGCCTTCCACCTCGGGCACGGAATGCACACAGAATCTTCGATTGGCTCACTCGCCCTCGGACCAGATCAGATGTTCACTGAACGCGCGATAAGCCGCTTACGCAACACACTTGAACGCTGGATCCAGAGGGAGATCTGTGTCTCATTCGGAGACGCTATCATCCTCTTTGACGGTTCACTTACGGTCGGAACTCCAGACAACCCGACTGCCCATCTGACTCGAATCCTGAAATCGGCGAGAGAACGAGCCAACGTCGTAGCAGGCTTCTCGAAGAGCACAAAACTCTGCGCATTCGGGAAGAGGATCACTTCTCTAGTCTCCGGATCGCCAGCTCCATGCATCTTTGACGTTGACCAAGTGGTCACGAAACAATTCGAAGCTCATCCTGTCCAACTGGCGGGACACGTCTACGTCGCCAAACTGGTCGAAGACGGATTCGCCTTCCGCTTGGACGTCGACAGAGAGGTCTCACAGGACAAGTGCGTGGAGGCGATGAATCGACTCATCGCTAGCGACGTCATAATGCAGGGCTATCCGGAGACGCTCAGGCTCGCTCACATCTTCTCAACATTCACCGCAAGCGATGTGATTGCCGTACAACGCTACTTGGCCTTCACACATGGGCTGAGGATCGCTCCAAGATTCAGCTTGAGGAAGTCGCTCTTCGGTCCGTTCGGGACTCTGGGGGCTGCATAGAACATTGAAGATCTACCGCAAGGAGGGCGACGTAATGCAGCTGATCAGCTACCCAGACGAGGACGTGAACAAGGGCGACTACCTACTTGTGGAAGACCAACGGTCACACAGAGGATTGATCATTCAAGTTGTCGACATCCAGTTCGCGAACATCCCGGGAATCCTAGAGGACATACTGCGCGATGTGATGACGGAGGAATCTATACGCGGCAATGACATTGATCCACTTGACATATCATCCCAAGTAGCTGTCTTGAAGGACACCAAGCTTCTTGTCTGCAAAATCAGAGGCGCTCTCGAGAACGGTCGCCCAACCCACAATGTGGCCTGGCTTCCGTCGAGGATCAATTCCACCATCTCAAAGTTCCCCATCGAGACTATTGCTTCGGGCACTGACCTAAGTAGGCCGATACTTCTCGGAAGGATCAAACAGAATTCCAGCTTCATGATCGATGCCAAGATGCTCGATGGCAGACTCAATATTGTCACCGGCAAGAAGGGGACAGGCAAGTCGCATCTTTCCAAACTTCTCGCCATGAGCTTCTTGGATCATGGCGCTCCATGCCTGATTCTCGACGTAAACGGAGAGTACACGAACCTGACGCGCAGAGCGAGTGGGGAGAACAGCCCCTACGAAGGCAAGATCACAGTGTTGACACCCAGGGTCAGCCTGAGATTCACGTTAGCTGAAATCGGCTTAGGGACGATGCTCGACATTCTACTCCATGCGCTCGATCTCCCAGGAACATCGGCTCGCGTTTTCGCCAGAATCTGGAGGCAACTCGAACAGAAAAGCGATCTGACGCTCAAGTCGCTCGGAGAAGCCATCGCAGGATCCGACTGCCACGAGGGCGTGCGCGATGCCCTCCAGTCAAGATACAACACCCTAGCCGACACTGGAATCTTCACAGACGACACCTCGTCAACAAACTCACATCGGCTGATAGAACGCCTGGCGGCGGGAGGTGCTGTCGTTGTGAACATGAAGAATCAGCCGTTCACAATCCGTCGAATCGTTGTCGAGCTTCTGCTGAGCAAGATCACTGAACTACTTTCCCACTGTCGATTGAAGGCGGTGTTCCTGTTCGCGGAGGAGGCGCATCTCTACCTGCGCGAGACATACTGGGATGACATAGTCACCCGAATGAGGCATCTTGGCATATTCACAACATTTATTACCAATCAGCCGGACACGATCCAAGAGAACATCTACAGACAAGCAGACAACATATTCCTCTTCAACTTCACAAATGAGCGCGACCTAGACGTGGTCGCAAGGGCAGCCAAGATCGACGGCGAGAGCGTCAAACTACTCGTGAAAGATCTGCCAGCCGGCCACTGCTTGGCGATCGGAGACGTGGTCCACGATTTCCCGATCGTCGTGAACATCAGACCGCTCGACGTTGAAGCATTGGGCGGAACTAGATACTTCTTCGAAGAGAACCGCATAACATGCTCCAAGTGAACTGACTCCGAGCAGCGGTCGGATCCCTGAGCCTCCGTAATTGGGGAGAAAACCCCAGATTCACGCTTGGGAGAGGCTTCGTCGTCGGGTCGCTTGATGCGCAGACACAGAATTCCTTCTTGTGTATTGTTGGTTCCATATTGGACCATGCTAGGCACGAACCCATGTCGGAACCCGGCCAGAATATGAGAGGCGTTTTGTGTGTGCACAACGTTCGGCGCGCCTAGTGCCCACCGCTCTGGCGTGTCCTCGATCTGATAAGCCGCTCGCGGATATATCGCGCATACAATCCAGTTCGCATGTCTGTGAAATCGTACTCTTCATAACCCTCGGAAGTTTCGAAGAGATACCTGCTTTCTCTGTAATTCCTCCACATCTCTGCTGGAGCCAGTCTCTTTGAGATGCTTATGCGGGCGACATCGGCGCCCAGCACCCCTTTCTGCGATTCTATGTTTTCTCTAACAAACGTCCTGATCTTGTCTCTGCTCACTGAAAGCATCGACACAAGAATGTCATCCTCACCGAATGAGCATGCCGCGTAGGTCGGGAACAAATCCGCAGGATAGTCCAAGTGTACGGTTTGGTTGAACACATCTCCAAGCTTGTCCGAGGTTACCCGTATGGCAACCTGGTATCTCTCAAGCTGCTTGGGTCTATCCTTGGGCGCTGGGAAAAAGACGGGCCTCAGAAGGGTGATGGTTCTGGTCTTCTCTGAATTCACGGCGGATGGAATCTGCTTTAGGACAAGGTCGGCGAAAGCATCGATGTCCTTGACATCGTATATTATGCTCATGAAGTCCTCTTCTTCCCGTACAGAGGCATAGAGCGGTGTGCAATGCTTGTTGGATATGTTCTCCACGTTGCTCAGGACCTTACCCCATGTGTCCTTCAGGTCATTCTTCGGGAAGATCCGCAGGACAATCATCATGAGACTAGTCACAGCAGATATGTACACAATGCATCGGTAAGCATTAACCTCTTCTGAAATAGTGTGCAGACTAGGATTTGCTACAGGTGTATCGCCTATCATCTGTGCGAGGGCCCTTGGTGCGGGCGACTGAGTCTGAGCCCTCTTTTCTGTTGAGTGTGCGCCTCAACAGAACCAGGCTTCCACTTCTGTAGCCGAGGATGAGCCTAAGACTTGGCAGTGAATCCCAGATTAGCATCAGGGAGAGGCTTCGTAATCCTGGGCCAGCAACTCTTTACTGGATCAAGTGCACGTGTTCTCCTGATCGACCGAGCTGTGGCCCATGACCACGAAGCCGCCCAAGCCGGCATCATTGACTCACAGGCCAAGGGTGGTACATATTCTGCAGGTTTCAGAGGAGACTCCAACAGTGAAGACTTTCAGTTTCAAGGACGATTCGTCAGCCGGCGCGACACCAGGTCAGTTTGGCATGGTCTGGGTGCCGGGAGTGGATGAGTTCCCGATGAGCCTACTCCCTTCAGGTCGCGACGATATTGTCACGATCGCTGTGAAAGAACGTGGCGAAGGTTCCCAAGCCCTTCTCGGAAAGAGAAGGGGAGATCTGATCGGAATCCGAGGCCCATACGGCAGAGGCTTCACACATTCGAACGAGAAGAAGGTGCTGATGGTCGGCGGAGGAACCGGAGCGATCCCGTTGCTCGCACTCTTCCGCACCATTGTTCGCAGAGATATCGAATGCAGCTTTGTCTCAGGTGCAAACTCCAGCCGAGAACTGATTTTCCTGAGCGAGATCCGGCAGCTTGTCAATGAGACTGGGGGCTGTCTTGCCGTAACGACCGATGATGGGTCGGCCGGAACGAGAGGGCTCGCTACAGATGAGGCCGCGAAATTGCTGGGCGATGGGCGCTTCGACCGAGTCTACACCTGCGGACCTGAAAGGATGATGAAGAAGGTCATGGATCTTGCAGAGAAAGCCCACGTCCCAGCTGAAGCGGGGCTGGAAAGAATCTTCAAGTGCGGATCAGGGATCTGCGGAAGTTGCTGCATCGGCTCCTACCTTGCCTGCAAAGACGGGCCAGTCTTCAGCGATGAAATCCTGAAACATGTGCCCGAGTTCGGTAAGACAACCAGAGACGCATCTGGGAGACCCATCGTCATATAGGCGCAGCAGCTGGACGTCCTCTGGGTTCTACTAGCATTGTGCATTGCGTGCTGGTGCGAAGAGAATATGTTTAAGATGAGCTGATTTGAATAGGCGGGTCTGTCATACTAGCCATGGGAGGTGTTTGCGATACCAACTCACGGGTCCCTTACGAAAGCTGGAAAAGTCCGTCAGCAGACTCCGAAGGTTCAAGCGGCGAACAAGCGTTCTCCTGTTCCGAGACTGCACGTACGGCGAAATGCGGAGAAGAGGTTGATACTGAATAGGAAACCAGGCCAGAACTGGATGCGCACCTAGACAACTAGCAGGTACGCGTCTCTTCCGGATCTGATTCCTCCCGCTTTATGCTGGTTAGTGGAATCCCTAATCATTAATCGGCGCTTGCACAATGCCCCTCAAGTTGCAGCCCATTGGTCATGTAAGAACCAGCGCGAGCCATGAAGCACTACGTCATGGATCGGCCGTATCGAAGGTAATCATCAGTCCGAAGTTCGCGAAAGGCTTGGAGGGGCTCGAGGGTTTCTCACACGTATACATACTCTTCTGGCTTCGCAATGCACCAAGATGGGGTAACAGACTGAAGGTTCACCCTAGAGGACGCGTTGACATCGAGAAGGTCGGAGTCTTCGCAACAAGATCCCCGCGCCGACCAAACCCGATCGGTCTCACGCTCGTGAAATTGCTCAGCAAGAGAGGCAGGACATTGACTGTAAAGGGCCTCGACGCCTATGACGGCACACGTGTGCTCGACATCAAGCCGCATGACGAACGAGACAGTACTCCGCGACCTCGCGTCCCACGCTGGTGGAGAGAACTCAAACGCGAAAGCAAACACGCACATCGAGCTGCACGTGCGTAGATCGGACGGCGAGCTTACGAAGGGGAGAGGCTCGCTTTCAGGACGTTGTAAACGTCTAGCAGAGAATTGCTTCTGACAGTGTATGTCGCCGCTCTTGACACGTCCTCTTTCGAAGGGTTGAACGCGACTGACAATCCAACCGCCTTGAAGACAACTATGTCGTTGATCCAATCGCCGACATGTGCACAAGACTCGAGTCCGATTCCTTGTCGCTTACAGTATTCCTGCAGACCAGTCAGCTTGTTCGTCAGTACCTTCATGCGCCTGGTCAGTACTCCATTCTCGACCTCGATCTCGCTCCCTATGATATCCTGGAAACCACAGGATCTGAATGGTGCAGCAGCGAAAGACGGGTTATCGGTAAGAACCACAACTCTGACTCCTGATCTCTTCAGCTTCTCAACGGTGGTCTGAAGATCACCGATCAGCGGCAGATCTTGAGGGTCAGGCGTGATTTCATCTACATTCAATCCGGATAGCAATTCATACTGGATCTGAATCTCCTCTTCATACCCGAGTTTGCCCTGGTCAAACAGCACGTCTTGAAGCTCTATTTCGGCATGTAACAATTTGGGGACTCTAAGGTAGTAAAGTATCCTGCCTCGTAGAATGGTTCCGTCGATATCGAATGACACCAACTTGATCTGTGCTTTCTTCACCATTACGCAGCTCCTTTGATCACGCATCGCCAGATGGTTGCCAGAAGCCCTCCTTGCCATGATACGCTCTTTTTTAGGTTGCAGTCGGAGGATGAACAAGACGATGCGCCATGCGACGCACGAAGGTTCTTGCCACAGATGTAGACTTCACCTTGACAGACGCGCGCTTGAGGCTCAATACAGAAGCCGTTGAGAAGGTCAGGCAGCTCGAGAGGAAGAGAGTCAAGGTGATTCTCACAAGTGGAAGGAACTTGCCGTCAATCGGGTCGCTCGCACAACTCATAGGCACCTCCGGGCTCGTGGTGGGAGAGAACGGAGGTGTGATCGCTAGGTATCAGACGCCGATCAAGATTCTCAGTAGGATTGAGAATGCTCGTGCCGCATTGAGGATACTCAAGAAGAGAATGGGTCGTAGGATCAAGGAGAGGGCAGACAGCAGGTACGGCATGCGACTCTCCGACGTGTCTCTGGAGCGATCATTTGAACCAGAAGAAGCCAGGAGGATCCTTCAGAAGAGCGGCTTGAGAGTTGATCTGACAGACACCGGGGTCAGCTTCCAGCTCTTGGATTCTCACGTGAGCAAAGGCTGTGCACTATCGCAACTGGCTCGCCTGAAGAGGCTGTCATTGGCTAATGCAGTGGCGATCGGCGACAACTACAATGACTTGAGCCTCTTTGAGGCGGTGGCGTATAGGATCGCGGTGGCAAACGCCCCAGAAGGCGTGAAAGAACGCGCAGACTACGTCTGTAGGCATCGGTACGGCCGAGGTTTCCTCGAGGCTGTCGCCCACCTCGGTCTATGAAGCAAGCTTGGACTGCGTGCGGGTTTCGAGCGTCAGTGCTAGAGAACTACACTCAGCAATCTCCTGAGTCTCAGGCTTCTCTTCTTGTAGGATCCTCGAGACAGGAGTTCGTCGAGAGCATCAGCGCTCATTGTTGTTCAACACGCGGAACAAAGGCGGTTCCATAAAAAAGGGATTATTGAGCCTGTCGATACATCGAACTCCGAGCGGTCATCGCCGAGATTGACATGTCAGGGGACATGTTTACTGCCCTGTTCAATGTCAGTTTTGTGACCCTGCTGCTTCCTTTTTCTTCGTTCGTAAACGTGGTAGAGTGGTACACCGACCACTGCTATGGGAATCACTGATACTACAAGGATTAGCATTCCGCGAAGAACCGTGAAGAAGCCTATGATTGCTATTTCGAGAGTCTCACCCCAATCCATCCCTGGTGGCGTGAAAGGAGGAGCAGGCTCAGTCAGCAGGACCTGGATCAGGGACATCTCGGCGTTTCCTTCGAGATAGTTGATCTGACCTTGTAGGCTGTCAATCTCGCCTCTTATCCTGGTCAGCTCGTTCTCAACTCTGAGGACTTCGTCGACGGTAGTTGCCATTGCGAGGATTTCGCGGAGACGCTGCTCTTGCTTCAGCATGTTGGAGAGTCTGGCTTTCACGTCGATGTACTGTCGGGTTACATCTTCGCTTGCAGTGTTTTCATCGAGCACTTTACCGTAGGCCTCTATCTGTTGAATGGCAGCATGGAACTTGTCTTTCGGAACGCGGATTCCCATCTCAGCTCTGGATTGGATGCCATAAGAGGAGCGGGATGAGCTTGCCACGTACCCGCCGTAGCCTTCGGCTAGGCCTCTGATCTTCTGCAGGCATCCTTGGATGTCTGTTGTCTCGAGTGACACTTGCGCATTGTATATCACTACTCTTTCTTGGGGCGCTGTTTTCGGCTCAGCGCCTTGAACGTACGTCACATCCTCACTCGTGGTCATCCTTGTGGGCGGCGTCTCTACGCCAAGTAGGTCATGCCCCGGATAGAGTGTTCCGATGAAGAACGATCCCAAGACGATTAGAATCACAACGGATGAGATGATTAGCGTCTTCTTTCTGTTCATCTGTCATCACACTCATTGCCTAAGTAATGCGTGCATAAAGTGCTAGAGCTTGGAACATTCTGTTCAAAGAATAGAACAGCCGAATTGTGAGGAGAATGATTCCCAGGCTCGTGCTCGATGTTCAGTCCGGGCAAGCAAGCACTACTGGGAGTGCGGGCAGTTCACTTCTCGGATATGTCAGCCACTGCCGCACGGTTGAGCCTGATCACATCCGCCGTCCTTAGCTCGAGAATCTTGTCTCTCGATCCTCCACCACAGAAGATCGTCTCGAAACTCAACAGGTCTTTCTCCACGACCACATCCATCGTCGTTTTGTGGTGAATAGAAGGGGTT
>JALHTB010000204.1 GCA_022865625.1 Candidatus Bathyarchaeota archaeon | reverse complement strand
GGGGTAATACTAGTCTAGGGTTGAAGAACATATGACGAAAGTCCTCGCGAAAGACGTGAGCAAGATCTACGGACATACTAAAGCTGTTTACCGGGTGAGCCTCGAAGCAAGAGATTCTGAGTTCGTCACAATCTTGGGACCTAGCGGATGTGGCAAGTCCACCACGCTTAGGATGATCGCTGGGCTGATCCGGGTGGACGAAGGCAGGGTCTTTTTTGATGATAAGGACGTGACTGACGTTCCCCCGAACAGAAGGAACATCGGTTTCGTGTTTCAACGCGTTGCACTCTTCCCACACATGAATGTCCGAAAGAACATTGCCTTTGGTCTAAAGGCACGTCATGTGCCTGAGAGGGAGATTCAGAAGAAGATCAAGCAAGCGCTCGCGATTGTGCACATGGAGGACTACGAGAATCGTGCACCTTCCCAGCTGAGTGGGGGTCAAGCACAGAGAATTGAGATTGCTCGCGTCTTGGCCACAGATCCCGACGTGCTGTTATTCGACGAGCCGTTGAGTAACATCGACGCGAAACTTCGTGATGAACTGAAGTTTGAGATTCGTAAGATTCAGAGAGAAACTGGTAAGACAATGGTGTACGTGACTCATGATCAAGGAGAAGCGTTCGCAATATCCGACAGGATCTACGTGATGAGCCAGGGTATCGTTGATCAAGTAGGTACTCCGACAGAGCTCTACATGGATCCTTCGACACCATTCGTTGCCGGCTTCATCGGTCAGAACAATTTCCTTGCAGGCCGCATTGAAAGCCTCGACTCCGGCTCAGGAACTGGAACAGTGCATTCAGACGGCATTGAGATCCGAGCTCACGTACCCGATGGTTTCAAGTGCGGTGACAAGGTGACTGCCTGTATCAGGCCAGAGGAAATCGAGATACTCCCCGAAGGCAAGAGGGAACCAGGTGAGGCAACGAAGGCAAGAATAGTCGAGAGCATCTTCCTGGGTAACACGACTAGACTTCATGTCGATGCGGGAGGGACTATTCTCAAAGTTGACCTGAGAGGTCCCGAGAGGTTCTCCTACCTCAAGGTGAAAGACAAAGAGATCATCATGTCTTTGAAGAAGTGCACCGTGATAAGAGGTCACCAGGCATAGCACTTCAACGATGAGCCAAACAATCAGCATTCCAGCAGAGACGATGATTGGTACGTCAATACGCAGAACTATTGCATTCATCCTTTCCGTCTTGTCTATCCTCGTAAACCTCGAGTGGGTCGCTCTCCCGTTCTCATTCTACGGGTTGGGTGGCCGGTCGAGGATCCTATACGGACAGTACACTCTCCTCCAGACATTCTCTTTTCATCCCATAGGCTGGCTATGGTGGATCCTGCTCGGACTACAGGCATTCGCCGTACTTGCTGTGGCAGCAGGTGTGTTGACGGGCCTCAGGAGAGCCCTCAGGCTGGGAGTATTTCTGCTGCCTGCGATCGGGCTGTTGCTGCTCGATGCGTACGTTGCATTTCGCTGGGGAACGCTCTTACTGTGGCCAATGTACGTGATCGGGGTGATCCCCAGTCTCCTCCTCGCAGGATCGGGAGCATGCTACCTTAGATCACAATAGCCAAAATCATTCATATCTAGCACGCCAACTTCTGGGACGCGACAGCGATGAAAACAGTCAAGATAGGCATCCTAGGTGCAGGCTTCGTTTCGAACACGTTCCACATGCCCTCATTCCAAGAGATCGAAGGCGCCCAAGTTGTTGCAGCCTTCTCTCAACGAAAAGAGATCGTGGAGGACTTTGCAAAGAGGTGGAAGATCCATAAGGCCTTCTATGGGGAAGATGGTATCGCTGGGCTTTGCGCTGATCCCGAGGTGGAGCTTGTTGATGTTGCTCTTCCGAACAATCTTCACTTGGCTGCGGTTTCGGCTGCCGCTGAGAACCACAAAAACGTCATGTGTGAGAAGCCACTTGCTAGAAACGAGCAAGAAGCCAAGGAAATCCTTCACACCGTCAAAAAACAGGGTGTTATACACCTCTACGCTGAGAACCAAGTATTCATCCCACAGATATCAAGAGCAAAGGATCTCATTGATCGTGGAATCCTCGGCCAAGTATTCTGGATAAGATGCAGAGAAGCACAGATGGGTCAACATTCCGCCTGGTTCTATGAGCCCACGTTATCGGGAGGAGGCACCCTACTCCAACTTGGTGCACATGCAGTGGAAGTTGCACGCTTTCTGATCGGCAAGAAGCCTCTATCTGTTCTCGGATGGACTGCGAAGCTGGCGCACTCTACGATGGGTGAGGACAACGGCCTCATCCTTGCGAAGTACAAGGACTCCGAGTTGTCACAGGCGGAATGTACATGGGTGACACGTGGAGGGCTCGATCTCCGTTTCGAAATCCACGGAGGAAACGGATCTCTATGCGCAAACATCTCACGAGAGGCGGGAATCAGTCTTTTCACAGCTGAAGGCGCCACGAGATTGACGGGACTCAACGAAAGCGTCACAG
>JALHTB010000203.1 GCA_022865625.1 Candidatus Bathyarchaeota archaeon | reverse complement strand
TTGGCGAACGTTGCCTCCTCCTTCACTTTCGATATCGATGCTTGCATGGTAGAAGCCTCGGTGTCCAAGCCGTGTGAGATGTGCTCCTGAAGGCTCTCCGCGCTATGACTGCGGATCCCGTTCTTGGAATCATATTGTATCGACGGGAGTTGTTGGTCCTGAAGTGATAGATGGAGACAAGAAGCAAGCGTGCCATGTCTGGATGACTGGGCGAGCGCAAGCTCCCGACTTCAGTCGTGGAGAGAGTCAAATCAGCCCAGCTCCTCTATAGCTGCCCGGAGTGACTCGTAGACTTCCAGTCGCATGTGCAGCCCAGTCTCCGCCAGCTTTCGAAGGACAAGCAACGCCTCGCTTGCGGTCAGCGCCTTAGCCTTGACCGCTCTGAGCAAGAGCGATGTTGTCCACAAACACTCAACTCCTAGAACTCTGGCCGACAGGATCATCAATCTGTCATTTGTAACTAGTGCGGTTCTCAATTTAGCGGCTAGGATTATTGCCTTCGCATCCCCTTCATCGACAGACTCGCTCCGTGCCAAGCGCGCCGCGGCCTTCACATCATGAGGTTCAAGCTTCGCGAGCCTAATCCATCCTTCTTCGATAGCCTGCTCGACAGCGGACACTCCAGCCTTTCCCAGTGCCCTACCCTCCTCGACAACCTCTCTGTAAGTGCAGTCTGTTATCGAAATGGAAGTGAAGAGCTTCCTCAACAGGTCAATCTTTCCGATCCTTGAGAGGTGAATGAGAGGGCCTGAGTCACATACTACCACTCACTTCGCCTTCTTCAGGGCCTCCATGTCAGCCCTCAAGTCAGAGAGCGTGTAGTCGAGCGGGATGGCTTCCTTCTCAACTCGGTCGAGCAACTCAAGGTAACGTATTCCCGCAAACTTGGCCGCGGCTCTCATACTCGCCTTTCGCTCCCGTATCATCTCTAGAGCCTTTCTCAGTTTCCACTCTCCAATTCCCTCAGCCAGCAATCTGCGAATGATCTCGGCGCGCTCAGTCCTCTCCTCACTCTCGATCCTCTTCAAATCGTTGAGGAGACCCTCCGGGACACGCGCGGTTATAGTCGCCAAGTCTCCACCCTAAAGTGGGAATGTTTACAAAAACATATAAATGTAATCATTCCGCCATGCTCAGAGTCTCGTGATGGTACAAGCCCACAGATGAGCCAGAACGTAGCTACCGATCCCAATGTGGTCTTCCAGACGGTGCAGGTTGACTCAGACAGCGACAAATGCACGAGCTACTTGACAGGTAGCTGGCGGACATTCACGCAGGACATGGAAATACTACCGGGCACCTACACGTTCCGCTTCAGCGACGGAACAGCGAACACGTCGTATACGAAAGTCGCCGGTGCTGTCAAACACATACACTACAACCCGTCACTTGTCCATTCGGATGAGCAGAGTCAATTTGCGACAGACGACTAAGGAGCTTCGAGAGGGATGTGATCCTCGGCGAGCGTCTTCTTGACCGGAGCTTCCTCATGGTTTTCTGATGCCGCTGGATATTTATGAGCGGTTTTGCTCGAATGATCTAGCCCTGAGGTGAAAAAGGTTAATTCGAGATGTGGGTCTTTCATGTGGTGATGAAAGAGTTGACAACACTACTTCTCGACAAATCTCAGCTAGCCCTCATACGGGAGACCAGGGATCTTCTGGAACAACTACTCGAAACCATGGACGTAATGAAAGACAAGAAGCTAATGCACGACATAGCGCTCTCCAGAAAAGAAGCAAGAAAAGGCAAGACTCGGGCTTTTCGCACCTTGCTTGAGGAACTAGGCGTTGAAGCCTAGGTATAAAATCGTTCAGACGCCCAGATTCGAACGCAACTTCAGGAAGCTGAGCTCGGAGTCGCGGAGAAGGGTTGCCGAGAAGATCCTGCTTCTTGAAACCGATCCGGCTGCTGGAAAGCCTCTTCACGGAGAGCTGAAAGGTCTGTCCTCGCTAAGAGTGGGTAGCTACCGCGTCGTGTACGAGATTCAGCATGAGAGAATCATACTGCATATGGTGGGACACAGGAGAGCGGCATACCGTAACTGAGGTACGGCAGAATGCGGCTTCCTCTGATTCCATCGTATGATACCGCCTCTCCGATGTGCACGACCTTGGGAGGAAGATGTGGGGTCGGGTTAGGAGCGGTGGAGAGTTCAGATCCGTTTGGTTGATCCTTGAGTAGTGATCTCCGCCTTGATGCGGAGCTGATCTGTGAGCTTCAGGATCTTATGAGCTTTGAAGCAAGCGCCTTCACGCTAGGTTCCTTTTTTGGGCCCTGAACCCGTCGACCAGCTCTTTCCCCGATCTCCCCTGACTAGGATGCTTGAGGGAGGCGTTCCATTCTCTATTGTCTCGGTGGCTAGGTTATGTCAATCGTGTGGTTCGCTTCCTGGATCATCGCATCTAAGACGCGTCTCTTCGTGTCGTAATGCTCGATCATTGTGAGGATGTTCTCAGGAGAGGCCTGTTTGATCGTTCGGATTTCCGTGGTGCTTCGTCTCCTATCACTCGCGAACAGTCCTCTTCTCCCAATCTGTATCAGATCCTGAAGTTGATCAATCGCGGACCTGATGTTTGCGAGTTCGATGATCCCCTCATAGAGGGTTAGCCCATTTGGAAGCTTGCTGTTCATGTTTGCCTTCATTATTGCCAGCTTCAGGCGCGTAACCTCGTTGACTTTTTCCTTTATTCGCATTGTCAACTCCTCGAAATCGAACCCGGGCTTCTCATCTTCGGGATACTCGAAGGTGCTGTTTCTTAGACTGACCAGTTGCGCGAGTTGATTCTGAAGAGCCTTCCTCAGTGCAAGGGCCTCGAACAACCTCACTTAACTCAACCCCGCTCCAGCGTCACTAGGCCGACAGCGTCGAACGCTTGATGCTATTAAACTTCATTCCGAATCTCGCATGCCACAGAGCGGGCTTCTTCTGAGCCGATCTTGCGTGGAGTTCCTGCTTGTGCCCAGCTTAATCTCAGCGGCTTGTTGCTCGTCTTGATCGCGTTGCTTTTCTAATGATTATCCGAGGATCAGAGGTTCCAGATTTCGCAGTGTGTCTCTTTCATGTATCGTAGGTGCTCGGTTATGATCGTGTCGAGTCTACCGTCATCGATCGCGCGCAGGATATCATCGTAGTCTGTCACATCGATGATGGGTGGCTCGTTGTAGTGGTACCATTTCATCTCCGACGCTGCAGGCGTGTATGACGTGCTGCGATTCCAGTGATTATCGTACCATTCGATGTGTTCCCAGAGGCGGTTTGCGTCGTGGCCGTCCTCTAGG
>JALHTB010000202.1 GCA_022865625.1 Candidatus Bathyarchaeota archaeon | reverse complement strand
CGGTAGTGTAGCGGTGTACGTGGGCCGGTAGATCAGTCTGGTATGCCTTTGGGGCCGAAGATCGTCCGCTTGGCAAACTGCAGCTCCGAAGTGCGGAAGGTCGCGGGTTCAAATCCCGCCCGGTCCACCACCATTTCAGGCTAGCTTGTCGGAAAATTGGCTGCCATTTTCATTCAGACTCAAGTCCCTAGGTGCTAATGGCTCAAGCTGTTAGGTCCTACGTTCGGTAGTTATCGAACAAAACAAGGAATCACCGAAGTCCGTCGCAAGAGTTCGTCCATACTAGTCTCTACCGTTCAACCCTGTCTCCCTAGCATTGACACGCACGTACATGAGGAGGAGCTTCGCGGGACTTGATTCGGGCTGGTCTAGCGACAGCCAGCGTGTCTATCGCAAGTGCCATGCTCATCCTACAGGCTCAACGGCCACAGTGATCATTAGGTTCTAGCCTCTGTAAGATCAGACGGAGGCCATCTTGGTCAATGAGGCGATTCAAGATTGTCTTTTTGCTTGGGTGTGCAATCGTGATTCTGGGCGGCACCGGGTACTGCGTTTTGTCTCCAACTGAGATCGAACTCCACCTGATTCTACCTCTCCCCCCAGAGCAGAGACTAGGATTTTGTTTAAGCCATATGCAAAGCATGACATCTCTAGTGTCTTCCGCAGTAGTTGCCATTCTTGTTGGAACACTCTTTCCTTTGTTGAGATTGTCTCTACCCTTCATATTTGCGGGTTCGGTCTTTCTAACGGGACTCTTTCTCGCTGATCGCGAGAGATATACCCATGGTTTTAGACAAGCGGATCTTCGCTTTTTCGAGCAGGTTCTTCGGCTGAGAGGCCATAAGGGTACCCGCCTACGCGCCGATTACGATGTTGCGAAGATGTGGTTGAGGCACTCGGAGGACTTCAGGAGATCATCAGTGTACTTGACCTTTTCTTGCGTACATCTGATTTTTGCCACCGGTCTCCTCCTTGCCTCACTCATTCTAGTGCTCCTGTCCGCCGGAGGGTATTCCCTAATGGCGTTTGTCCTAGCCTCAGCCTTCCTTCTGCTTTCTTTTTGCGGCCACTGGGCCAGATATGGCATTGGAAAGAGAAGACTGCGATCGTGGTGGACCATCTACAAGTCAGTCTCTTGGCGGCTCTCTGAACTATTCCCACCTCTCCTTCCGCCGCTTGCACCATCCCATCTCGCTCGGTGGAGAGAGATCGGCGAGGCAATAGAGCAGAACGCCGAACTCAAAGCCTACCTAGTGACGCTGGAAGAGTACCGGGATTTGGAAATGTTTACTTCATACATCAGTCCGGGACTGCAACCGTACTTCAAGTTCCGAGCGCCCGAGACGCCATAGGCGAATCGCGAACTTGACACTACCCTAGCATTGAAGAGTGTGAACTCGCAAGTTATGATATCCCTTCTCCAGCTTGGTCGGGTTAGGTCCTAATCGCTCAAGTCGCTAGGTCCTACAAAGTACATGTCACATGAGGACTCGTTGACAGCTTACAGGTGTAGTTTTCTGATTACAGGTGTAATTCGACATAGTTTAAGAGCGGCGAGGAAGGGAGTTTCTCCCGCGGTAGTAAGGAGATCCGTATTCGAAAGTCCCCCTTAAGCCAAGCCAAACGATTGATTTGCGTCCGCGATCCTTGAGAAAGGATTGCTGTGACTATAGATCGGGATGGAACGGCCAGGATGGTCTGACTTTCTTCTCACGGCTCCTGTCGATGAGATCGCCTACGTGCGAATCATCGTAGGAGCGTGCAGAGTCAATGATAGAAGAAGACCATCAAAGAGAAAAATGGGACGATTGGAGTTATTACGATTGGACGCACTGGCAGAATAGATTCTCCGATGTGGAAAGCCAGCAGATTCCTGATCCGAAGCGAACAACCGGATTTCTTGATTCAATACGTGGGTCAGGCGGTTCTCCACAAGGTTCATATCCACGTGGAGACCATGTGGCTACCACGTGGAATACACTCGGGGCGGGGCAGGTTTGCCCCCCAGCCCGCCCCGATAGAGGTCGGTACCCATGTCAGGAACAGACCCCTCAATAGGAAAATGCGGTAATACGCAGATAGGCGTTCCGACGCCTTCTATCGTGGCCCTATTCAGAGCTCTCGATCTGAGCGCCGTCGAACCTGTCCTCTGGGAAGCATACTCCCAACGCAGGAGAAGACCGCCGTACCCTCCCGTTTCCATGTTGAGAGCTCTGATATTCCAGAAAATCAGACAGATTCCCTCATGGCGCAAACTCGCCAGCATACTGAAACATGAGACAACATGGCTTCCCGTTCTGGGACTCCTTAGAGCTCCATGCCACGACAGCTTCTCCGAGTTCACGAGAAGAGTCGGGCCAGAACGCCTCCATAGAGTCTTCCGAATTCTCCAGTCACAGCTTGCCGCTAGCTATCCGGATCTAGGGCGACGAATCGCAGTCGACTCAACCATAGTCAAAGCTTATTCAAATGGGCGAAAGAAACCGACCTCGGATCCTGACGCCAGAGTCGGAGTGCCTGGTCAGAAGCTCAACAAGCCGCTACGTGTGTTCGGATATAAACTGCAAATCTCGTGCGACGCCGACTTTGAACTTCCACTTGAATACCTAGTCGTATCCGCAAACAGAAGTGATTCACTCCTATTTCCCCAGATCCTTCGCAGAACGAAAACCTCAGGGAACCCTACTGAAATCGTGATAGCGGATGCTGGTTACGATTCCAAGAATAACATCATACAGGCGATCAAGCATCACGCAATTCCAATTATCAAGCTGAACCCTCGAAGATCCAGGGACAGACGAAAGAGAAGAGCCGACTACATACTTCCAGTCAAGCGAAACTCGGCAGAATGGAACCGCTACTATAACATGCGGGTCTCGGTGGAGCGAGTTTTCTCAAGGCTGAAAGAGGAACTCGGGCTTAACCACCTGAAACTTCGCCGACTCGAAAGAGTCGAAGTGCATTTCGCGATTTGCCTCATCACCATGACTGCAATTGCATCAACAGCCTGGACCACAGGCTACAGCCAACTGGCGCTCTGCATCGAACCTTGGAGGTACTACGGCTAGATTGAGACTCCAGAGATCCGTCACCCGCCGAGTTAACGGAAAGGAATACATCAAGTTCCAACTCGTGATCCCGAATGAGTTCACCTCACACCTTGGATGGAATGGGGGAGACTACATCCAAGGAGTGATCACCCGGAGAGGTTTCCTGCTGCGGAAGAGCGAGCCGAAACAACAGACCAAGAAGCCCGGTTACTGTCAATTCAAGGATGCGGTAATCAGTGTTCTCATCAGGCACCCAAGAGGAACTGTCTGGACGACGATTGGCCTCGAAGGTGGTCTAGCTCAGAAGACTCCGAGCCCGATCTTTGTGAAAAGAATGGAAGACGAGGGGATCCTAGAACGCCACAGAGATGCGGCTACGTCCCAGGTTATCTGGAAACCATCCAAAGGGACCCTTGCGTCCGCGTCTATCCTGAACGGCTGGACAGAGAAAAACCCAAAGAGTGACGGACATGAATGAGATCCCCGATACCAAGATTGTCCTTGAAAGCCAACTGCTTGATGCCCTAGCGAAGGTCAGGCAGAAGATAGCCACCGGTGTGACCCTAGAATTTGAAGAAAACTTCGAGCCTCCGCATGACACGGGTGTCTCGTATTGGGGTGAGGCGCTCGCCGAGCTTATCGGCGCCTACGTGAACGGTGCAAGAATCGCGCTCTTGGTGTGGGTTAAGCGTTGGGATTTTCATGAAAATGCATTGGAAGAATTCTGGAACTTGCTAAGTCAACGAGTCTATGAAGCCCTGACACATAGCATCCCAGACTTAAAGTGGTCGAGCCTAGAAATCCACCTTTTAGATTCGATTGAGGATTTTGAGAGAGCCGCCTTTTCCAGCCGAACCTTCCCTTGATCCACAGCTCGACCTTAATGCAATGGGCAGCAGGCTCAACTGAATCGCAATCTTGTTGTAAGTACGTCTTCTCACGCGAGACTTTCGGCCTCACGTCTTGAGACGACATGACCGCACTTCACTGGACGGAGCTGCATCTCGATCTTACTCCTGCAAATGTCAACGAATCAGACTGCCTTTTGGTTAAAGACGTAGAACGCTAGGACGACCCCGAGCCAAGTCAAGAGTGTCATGCAAAGAGACACACTTATATCGCATACGTGTGTGTCTTTACAATGGTACGGCGGTGTACTTCGGACGCTGCTTGCACATGACCTCCAGGTTTTTCGACAGATGTGTCCGGTTTTTGACGCCAATTTATATAGTGAGGGCGGGTTGAATGCACAATTCGCGATTTCTCTTACAGAATACGCGGTTCAGATTCTGAATGTCCAACGGAGGAGCAAGAGGGGTGAGCGAAATAAGAAGGTTTTACTTGACGGGCGAAGCCAAGATTTTTGATGTCGGGCTTAGGCCCGCTCTTCTGGGGGAGGCATCGGAGTATGGCCTACAGATCGCATGTGACAACCAACGGGACAAGAACAGGGTGGAAGTTGTTGCCGGTGGGAAACTGAAGGATATTGAGGGCTTTCATAATCACATTAGCGAGCACGACATCAGATTGTTTCCGGAAGAGAAGATGTACGAGGTTACTCCACTCCAAGTGTACGAAAGCCCTTTGCCGGATTGGGACCACTACGTTCACACTTTGACAGCGGCTCAAATGTACAAGGGGTTCCAATACATAGGCAAGCTTCTACGTGACCTGCCTAAAGAATTCGCCAAGGCCATGAAAGAACAGTAGGTATGTCACTGCCCAACGTCGGCAGTGACCAGCGTGAGCATGCGAGTACCTTGCAGGTCGTTTGTGCAACCACTCCCACTACGGAGTTCACCATTAATTCCGCACGTAGTGTCAAGCGAGAAGACCCTGCCTTATATTCTGGTGATCCGTGCGAACAGATTGAAATCTTAGCGAAACACAAGAGATACCCTTCGGGGAAAAAATGAACGTCGTATGTCGGGTCGCCGGGCACAACCTGCTGGAAACGTACCGCAGTGAACAAGATGACGATGGTTCATGCGACTTTGTTCCTGCCCATGTCTGTAGTAGGTGCGGCTTGGTCGATCCAAGTGCACGGAGTCTTGCCGCGCTCCTCAGTCTGATCCTTTGAAGGTGAAACAGGATGATATCCGATGACGGGTTCCGAGTCTTCTTGTCTCGTAAGGGGCAGGACCGTTGTTTATCAATTTTCAACGGCACCAGGACCGGGACCCCAAGGGTGGAGCTGAGCGTATCGTGCGCGTTGTCTCCTGAAGGATGTTGACATGTTGGTCCAGACACCTGTCAGCGAGAAAAGGTTGTACAAGGATCTTCTGGATCCAATAAACTACCTGATCATAATCAATCTAACGAGAGCGTATCCCGGTGGCCTGAGTGTGAGCCAACTTGACTCGAAGATAAGCAAGACTTGGAGTCCCACTAAACGGAGAGTGCGGCTACTCGAAGAGCAGTCATTGATACGCCGTATCTCCGAAGATCATCAACGAAAGGGCGTTCTATACGTTGCAACATCCCGCGCACTTTTCGAATGGGGCGTAATCGAAGAACTGCTCGCTCAGAAAGATGGGACTCAAAGACTGGCTCTTGGTCTTGAGCAATCCTTTCTGTACCACGAGATCCCGGTTCAGAAGGAAAAACTTGGTTTGCTGGCCGTCCTTACCGCTGAGTTCGTGCACCGAGGCTACTTTGACAAGCTTCGCGATGAGATCTTTTCCCCCATCCTCGTGAAACATTCAGTGAACCCAGTTGATGTTGCAACCTTTTTCGTCAAGGGGTTTCTGCGAAGCGGAGTCTACGTGAAGATATTCTCAAGAGACACAACGTCGAAACTGCGTGAGGAAGAGATTGCGTATCTATTCCGACATCTAAAAGAGCAACTGTCGGTAGAAAAGATGACCGCGAACTCTTTGGAATAACACTCGCCGAGTCTAAGTGATGATTACCATGAATATCGGTCCCAAAGCATTTCTGTTCGATTTCAGTGGAACGATCGTAGACGATGTTGAAATCAGTCTTGATGCGGTCAACTACGTCATCAGAAACATCGCCAGCGGAAAAGACGAGCTTACTCTCGGTGAGTTTGTTGAGAAGTTTCGCATGCCTTATCAGGATTTCTTTCAGCAACTTGGGATTCCTGCGCGAGACGCACGACGAATTCTCTCGCTTTTCCAAGAAGGCTACTTGAGGAAACTCGATCAGGTTGTTCTTTTTCGTGATGGGAGAGAAGCTCTGAAGAGCATACGCATGAGGGGGATTCAAACTGGTATTGTATCGAACACACCTAGGGCGATAATCGACGCAGTCTTGGCTAAGCAAACTATGGATTCTTCTTTCGATGTGACACTTGGAATGGAAGACCTAAGCAAGCCCAAACCCTCGCCAGAACCTATTGTTGATGCAGCACGCAGACTCAGACGACGTCCCCAGGAGATTGCATATGTAGGTGACACGGAAGACGATGTCCAAGCAGCCAAAACCGCTGGCGCCATTACGATAGCGATTTGGAGGGAACATGGTCACTATCAAGATCGTGACCATCTGATTTCAAGCAACCCCATGTTTGTTGTGAACCGTCTGACGGAGATTCTGGATATTAATTGGCGAACACCTCCGTAGGGAATATACCTTAGCGAATTGCCAGAGTATGCCATGTGTGAACCTTGGCCCGCCGATCTTGGAAGAGTTCTAGTGAGACAGGCTCTCCGCGCCAGATATCACATGAGCAGAATTCCAGATTGACCAAAGGTCTTGACAGAATCTCGCTTATGCTAATGTGTTCAGGTTCCGCAACGGTATTGTTCGGATCACTGTGCTTTGTAACCATTGGGGCAATTCGAAACGAATCTGTCTTGCTGAGTTTTGGAGTTCTTGTCTTCATGTCGGGCATTACATTGTACTCCTGGGATCGAAAGCTTCAGGGTACTTACATAACATACATGTGGGTTGCAGCATTCATTATTCTGGCGAGCATTACCGGATTCTCAGTTCTCGGAACACTCGTCAAACCATAGCAATCGTGGTCGCATTCTCGGCGGGGCCTCCCACAGTAGCGCACACTTGATCCTAAGACTTATGAACTGAGCAGAACACGCATGCACTGCTGAATCGCCTTGGCTCCGACGAATTCAAGGCCTGATCTTGTCTCGAAGCTCAAGGAATTCGCTCTCAAAGATGAAACGAAAGCCGACGTTCGGGAAGCGAAAAGGCAACTTGCGGAATTCGCAAAGCGTTTCCCGTTCAGAACTCAGCCGTCTTCAATCGATAATCTGAAGCCTTCTGCTGTTTATGAGAAGGGATCGAAGGACTCGTTCTTCTATTGGGTACAGTTCGGGACTTCCCACGTGGGAGGCATCAAAGTTTGGGCCAGTACTCTTGAGAATGCGAAGTCAAAGCTTGATGACCTCAAGGGGCTCCTGAAGACCACGGCAAACGATTCGTTGAGCTTGCACGAGAAAGTTGACGCTCCTTGGGATGGCATCAAAGGGTTCGGCGCTGACAGGAATATCGCCAAGAAGATCATCACTCTTCTGTACCCCGAGAAATCGCTGGGGGTCTTCAGCACACCACACTTCGAACATTTTGCTTCGAAGCTTTGTTTGGATCCAAATGTCGCTACTAGGGAGTTGTTCCAAGAAGACTATGAGAGTTCAACTGTAGGAGAGAAGTTTGAAGGTTTCAATCACCTCTTCCTCAAGTGGAGAAGCGAGCATGCTCCCGAGGTGGAAATTCATGCCCTCAAGAAATTCCTCTATAGAGAATTCCCAGTTCCCCAAACAGAGACAGTTCCAGAGAGGGCCGGGGTCTTGGGAGTTACGGGGCTTCTGTTTGAACCAGAGAATGAAATGGGAGTAGTCAGCATGTTCTCAGAATACCACCACAGGCTGGGCTTCCCATTTATCGTGAAGATCCAAAACGGCTTTCCAGACGCAACGGTGATAGATAGCGAAGGACAACCGGTCAATATAGAGTTCGAGCACAAAGCTTCGAATTTCATTCTGCACGGGCACCCTTCAGGCATCTGCGACATTGTCGTGTGCTGGGAGAACGACCTAGGCGCCCAGACAATAGAACCGGATATACTAGCACTCAAGGATAAGATCAAGGAGATCATCAAGAACCGATTCAGGGAGGAAGAATCCCGTACCGAATAGGGAGAGTTCTTGGTTACAAAGACGCTGCAAATCCTCTTCTAGAGTTCTGGTGAACCGCAGCCGAGAAGAATCGAACCGCCGAGGATTGACACCCATGAACGCGAACCGACGAGCTTACGGAGTCCGAGCGACACACTTCATAACATAATGTGAGAGATGTACTGTTGCCCTCTTAGGATTTTCAACATGTCGTCTGTTGTTGACTCTCCTTTCCAATATCTGATGAGCATTTCTCCAATGACAGAATGTGTAATGAGCGCAATCTTGGTTTTTGAGGAATTCTGTATTGCTTCATCGCTGAAATCCGGGTAGCCGATGGTCACATTGGCGACTGGCGCATGTTTCGCTCCCTCTCCCAGAATCTCTTCTGCTTCCTTCGCCGACACTAATCCCTTTGTCATTCGCTTGCACTCAGCCACAATCCTGCCTGCTTTGGTGTCTATCAAGATATCAACGTCGTGCCCAGGTATGTCGCCGACGAACTTGGCTTGGACCTCCATGTGACCTAGTGCGTCGACACATGCCTTCGAGAAGTTGTCACCAATCTCGCTATAGAGCCGGTCGACGATCGTCTGATCTCTGCCCAGTTCCTTAGCACGTCGCACTAGCGATTGATGCGTTCTCATGTTCTCGTCTTCAATGTATTCCTCTACGTGTTTCTTTATTCCAACTGCGATTTTGGATCCAATCGTATCGATTTCTTCCAACTTCTCTATTGGTGCTTCGATGAGGGAGTTTAGGCTATTGTAGCCACTCTTCACGAGAAGCATCGCACGAGCCCTATGAACAGCTGGTATTCGCAATTGCACAATCTCCACTGCGTCGTCAGTGACACCATAGTACACTCTCTGCGAAAGTCTCAACAAGAAACGTAAGAACTCATCTGGGATCTCTAGAAGGGGTTTCCCGATCAGATGAGCCGTTGCTGTCAGTATCCAGCTTATTGATTCTGCTTTTCTCTTGATCTCGCCAGCTTGTCCGTAGCTCCACAACTTACTAAACGTGCCACCATCAATCCATCTAAGGAGCATTTGGGTTGTCCTCAGGGTACGCAAGAGCAGCTGTGCATCGCCAGGAGCATGGAAGAACTTGTCCTTGTTGTCTGTCCAGTAATCCTGCAACTTCTTGGTCCCCTGCCCAGGGTAGGGTGGATAGAGTAATGCGCCGTGTGCGTCTTGGGTAGAGCATGCTAGGTGAAGGATCGGTTCGATAAGTTCCTCATAGTTCTTGCAGTTTTGAATCTTGTGTTGGACTGGCTCCAACGAAGAGAAAAGCAGCTTCACGCTCTCCGGCGAAAGGAGCCCAATGGCGCACCTCTTTCCCAACTCGGTTATGCCCAACGAGTCCTTTGAGAGAGCGAGGAATCCTGAGTCGGCGAGATATCGCGCTCTCTTCGTCACTGCATCTAGAAAGATTTGCCTCAGCTTCTTTGGAGACTTCTGGTAGTACTCATAACCGAAGAATGTCTTCGTGAAGAAGTCTCGAATCTCCTCTAGTGTGGTGCAGGCTCCCGATGCAACAACCTGGATAATCGGTAGGTCTATCTTGTCATTCGTGGAAATCTGAGAGGAGAGTTTCTCGGCGGGGGCATCTACGTAGTTGTTCCACAGCATGCGCAACTCTTTCTCTGTGCCAGCGAATAGAATTGAACATCCATAGTCGTCGTGGTATTGAAGTCTTCCAGCTCTACCGGACATGTTCTTGTAGTCTCTGGTCGGTATGTTGGCGCCATCATACATGGTGTATGATCGGATTATCACGTATTTTGCAGGGGTGTTTATGCCAGCTCCTAGCGTAGGAGTCGAACAGATGACTCGGACAATGCCATTTCTAAAGGCCGCCTCTACGAGTCGTCTCTCTTCTGACAGCAGACCCGCGTGGTGAAACGCCGTTCCGTTCTCTAGACACTTCTTCAACGCTTTAGAGATAGGCGTAGGTTCCACTGTGCTATCAAGTTCATCCAGCAATGGCGTGATCTTGCTGACAGCAGGGAGACTTCCGGCCAACACTGCGGCGAACTGTTCTGCATCTCTTCGAGTTTTGTCAAAGATGATAACCTGGTAATCTTGACAGGTTCTTGCTAGTGACGAAACGTCGTTCATCGCACAATTATGCTCGACATCTACCCTGCCCGAGTTGAACTCTTTGAATACGAGGTCATTCTCGCTGAGCTTGAAACTACCGAATTCGAGTGGGGCCTTACCAACGTACAGAATCCCTTCACGAAGGTCAACATCCCGGGTCTTGGTCTGAACTAGAGTCGCGTGGAGCCATTCTGCAATTTCCGAAGCGTTTGGAACTGTCGCCGATAGGCCGATGATTTGTGGAGCGTTCTTGTCCCTCAACGTGGTCAGTTTGGTGAGTAGGATCTCCAAGTTGATGCCGCGTGTCTGGTCCCCGATGTATTGGATCTCGTCTACAATTACAACGCCCATGCCCTCGCATATCTTAGATTGCCTTACCAGCAGTGAGTTGAGTTTCTCATAGGTGGCGACAATTAGATCATAGTAAGCTAGCTCGTCGTCGAACTCGTTTCGGTCCCGCGTTGACACTGCAACTCTCAGTCCCCAGTCCTCGTATTTCTCCTGAAATTCTTGGAATTTCTCCTCGGCTAACGCTTTCAAAGGCACAAGATAGAACGTCCGCACCGGATCCTTTCGTTGAGAGGCGCTTAACGCCGCGAGCTCACCAATGAAGGTCTTGCCAGTGTTAGTCGGCGCACTAATGATGAGGTTGGTTCCTCGAAAAAGGCCGCTCTTGATTGCGAGTTCTTGTACTTCGGTGAGTTTCTGGTAGCCCAGGCTCTTGAGCCTTGTAATCACACTCTTTGAAACCGAGAAGGATTCAAGCTCGTCAACTTCCATTGGTTCTCGCGATTCCACGGTGTAATCTATCGGTTTAACGTATATATTGATGTCCGGTGTGATTGAAGAGCCTCAGCGAAGGAAATCGTTTCATGACGAGGAAACCGGTTACGGTCGCGATTCTGGTGACTTTCCGAACTTGATCTGAGCGACAAATCATAGGGGCTTCAAGAGGATTATTCCGCACATTTCTTCAGCACCATCAAGAGCTAACTCAGCTGAGAAGGTGTTCAAGGGCTACCGTGCATACTACAACTTCGTGAGACCACACATGGCATTAGAGAACCACACGCCCGCAGAGATGGCCGCAATACCGATACAACTAGGTACAAACCATTGGTTATACTTAATCAGACAAGCCGCAAGACACAAAGCTTGACTCTTCTAGAAGAACAATCGAAGAAGCATCTGCTAGATTCAATACGTTACATTAGCTAATGAGATTGGTTCTGTGCGAGCATCTATCCAAGAAGACAATCGCGCGAACGACAAACTACGAGTCCGGTGGAGGAAGTGGCGACTCTCGTTCGAATGTATTTCTTGACTTCTGAAGTTCTTGCCCCCCGCAACAACCAATTGAGGTTTTTCTCGGCACTCCAGCCAAGCACATTTTCATTGAACCAAGCATCGAAATCGATTGCCTTCCTCACAATCCACGGCAGTCTCAATCTGAAACCACTTGGGAGGAAAATAGCGCAAAATGCCCTTTCTTAGCCTCATACAAGGCGAGATAGCAGCCGCCCTAGTGACCATCGGAATCGGAATAGTGATGGAGAAATGGTATGTCAGTTGGTGGTCTGTCGGAATCAACGCGATAACTTTCGTCGTCGCCCTTATGACGCTGGATCTTGACATGTATTCGTGGCTGCTCCTGATTGGTTATATTGCTCTTGGGATTGCGAGCGCATTGCGGCGTTGGGAGAGAGCGTACTTCCTGTTCGGATCAAAAACGTATGGTTCATTGATGCTTGCCCTTGGTAGCTTGGCGATTCCGTCTTGGAGCAATCAACTTGTGAAATTAGGCGCATCTTTCCAGCTTGTGCTCAACAATAGCCTATCTCTACTTGTATTCACATGGTTATTGTACTTCATGGTGGTTCATGTTATTGGCGAAGTCTACAATCGAGTTGGGCCGTCTTTCGGTTCGGAACCTGAAGAGCTGCCTTCTTGACTTGGAAGTATCTGCATGACCCCTCTCGAATGCCGTAACCGTGCAACAGAAGCAAACACACTCGCTGATGCGGCAATGCAGGAACTACCCGATCTCTTCCGGGATGACTTGATCGCGTAATGGTCTTCTACTACTTCGACACTGAAACCACAAGCGGCGAACCTACTCAAGCAGAATTAGTCACAATCCAGTATCAGAGACTTGGGAAATACGACTTTCACCCTACAGGGCCACTTGAGATTCTGAAATGTTGGGAGATGAGCGAAAAGGAGATGCTTCTTGCTTTCGCTCCCAAATTCGTGAAGTGGGATTTCATGCCTGTCGGTCAGAATCTCCGGTATGACTATGTTGTTCTTGATCGAAGAATCGAAGCTAATGGATTGCATGAAGTATTCATCCCGAAAACCTTAGAGGACATTCTTGATTTCCCTGATTGGGACGCAAAGTATGCAATGGTCATGATGAAAGGATTGAATTACACTGGATATGACAAGGTTTGTGGCGGCCCTGAAGGTGGCTCAAAACTTGCAGCTCAGTATGTTGCAGCGAAGAATTGGCCTAGACTTGAGCAATACATTCATGGTGAACATGAGGCGTTCATGGCCTTCGTGAATCGAGTAAAGATCCAACTTCAGGGTGACTGATCTTGCCAATTTGTCACGATTCAGCACGATTTAACACCATCCAACAAGAATGCGGTCGAAACCGCGCCACCCGATAAGTTACCAATGCGCCAACTTGGCCCCAATTCGAGGGATGTTTTGTGACGCTCTGTGGATTGTCGTCGTCTTCACTTGGGCGGGAAACATTCGGCACCAGTGAAATGTATCGCACACATCTCCATAAATGATTTACAATCAAATCCGCTGGACCTGTTGGCACGCACTTGGGCGGAATCCAGTTGGACTATCGCGTCAAGCAAAGAGCCGGATGCTTTGCAGAACTCATTCCTCGTGATCGAATCATTTGAGCCGCATTGGCTACTTCGCCGGTCGGCCAATAGTCTCTTCGAGTGTCTTTTCAAGACGCCCAACCGCCTCTGTTTCTTGTGCGTCGGCTTGGAGCCGCAGAGCAATGACTCGGTCAACTAGGTCAGACATCTCACTCTCCAAGTCGGAAGGTGGCTCAACGACTGGAATTTGTTCGACATCCTCCGGCGCGATTTCAGGCACCTCTGTTCCGAACGCGCAGCGCAGCACCAAAGGCCGTCCAAAAAGAGGATGCCCAAGCGCCACTTGCAGGTAGCCGGGCCGCAGACCTCCCTTTTTCGGGACGATGCGAAGGACGTGATTGGACACGATTTTCCCTTCGTGCCATACGTTGGCTAAGACGACGCTTCCGTTGATGCCATACAACTGGCCTGAGCATGCCATCAATAACCAGTTGCGCTGGACGAAGTAACCCTTCGCATTCTTCTTGGCGCTCGGCGGAATGAACTTCTCGATTTCCGGGTTGACTTTGAACAAGTCTTCGCTGTCAAGATACGGGATGCCTTCCGGCTTGTAGATGTGCTTGAAGCGCGGCATCCCAAAAACTCGATCAACGACGGAGGCGAGAGGCACCACGTTGTGTCCACTGCTCTTCAAGGCACGGATGGCCACTTCCGCTTCCGGATTGTAAAAGAAGCCGTCCAAGCGCCGAGTCCGATCGAACATCTCTGACGCAGGGACTTCATAGGATGACTCCGGCGCGAGTGCGGACGACTTCAAGCCCAAACCAGCAACGTAGCGGACCTCGGCTTTCTCCATCAGCCTCAACGCCTCGTCTCGTAGGCGGAAGACTTCGCTCATCAAGGCACCCAATTTTTTTCGAACATCTTCGGAGACTAGCGGGACGGGTAACTCTTGGACATGGTCCGGTTCCAAGTGCTTGACGATGTTACCATATTTCGTGGACTTCATCATTGGGCGACAGTAGCCACTCTTCAGGTAGGCATAGAGGAAACCTTGGTTGCTGTCCTCGTATGGCTGGATGCGCAGGAGGTCGTCGCTGATAATCACGCCTTCGTACGGGGAGTAGCTGATCATGGGTTCGCCGACGTTCCCAGAACGCGTCACCAGAATCCAACCCGGCCTAACGTAGCGCCCTTCTAAATCCGGCGTGTGCCCCGAGGCAAGCCACTTACGCGCCCTGGGCTTGATATCAAACACTTGCGTTGCCGTGAAGTAAGGCGTCCCGTGTGGCCTATCGAGCTGGACTCCAGCAAGGCGACTTGGTTGCCAAATCTCGGCAAGCTCGGACATAGGCATCGTCGAAATCTTCCCGGCTTTTATTTGGGCCCGAATCCGGTATCCCGCGGTCAGGTAAGTTTCTCCTTCCAGCCGACGGTCCCCAAGCGCAATCACACTGAGCGGAACTGAAGCACAGACGGGTGACCGTAGGCGCAAGCCGCTTCACCGTTCCCGCTGTCCCATCCACCACTTCTTGAACACAGACGCGATCTCATCCGTATCGTCGTCCTCCACTTTGATGGATACTTCCTGTTCCACAATGACCGTCTTCCTATCGGCGATCTTGGGGACTAGTTCCTTCCTCCGCTCAACGATTTCGTTCCCCTCTGCATCACGAACGTAGAGCTTGTTGCCGCGTTTGTCGTGACCAATGTGATTTGCAAGCGCCATGAATACGTCGTAGTCTGATTTCCGTCCAGCCGCCCGTTCGACCTCGATTTCACGGGTCGTCTTACGTTGCAGGATCAGAAGGCTCGTTTGAGTGCTGTTCTTCGGCTGGAATGTATCCGGGTGTAGATCGATGCTCGCCAGAACCCGCGCGTTCTGTAGAATCCATTCCCGCACATAGGTAAGGCCAGGAGCACCGAGAATACCGTCGGGAAGCACGATGCACATGATGCCAGAACCCGGCTTGAGGAACTGGACGCAGCGTTCGATGAACAGGATTTCCGGAGGCTGAGACTTCATGAGTTGCTTTGGCTCACGCAGCGCCCACACATCCGTTTCTTCATTGTAGTCCCACACATGGGCCAAATCGTATTGATCCAAGATGGCCGGATCGTCCACCATGATTTTCGATCCGAAGGGTGGATTGGTGAAGAGGAGATCAACACGACCCATGAGGTCGAGCTCTCGCAACTCGTCCCGCCAAGTGACGGGCCGCGCCAAGGAGTTTCCTTGACAGAGACCGCCGGAGCCGTCATTGTTCATGACCATGTTCATCTTGGCGGCCTTCACCAAGTTCGGGTTCAGGTCGATGCCGATGACATTCTCGTTCGCCCACTCCTGAATGCGTTTGAAGAGATCGGCCTGTTCACGCTCAGTTCCTTGTTGTGGATTCTTCCACTTCTTGCGTTCTGCGACCTTGATTTTCTCAATGACATGGTTGAGTGCAATCGTCAGGAATCCGCCTGTTCCGCAAGCTGGGTCGAGAATGAAGTGCTTTGGGGCGGGGTCAACCATACTTACGGCCATCTTGCAGACATTGCGAGGTGTGAAGAACTCGCCACGGTCTCCTCGCAGATTTGAGCCGACGATTTCCTCGTATGCCTTCCCTTTGACATCAATTGGGCTGTCCAACAGCGTGTAGCGTTGCAGCCGTCCAACGATGTGGGCCAGCACGCGAGGTTCCAACTCGATGAGCTCGTTCTTCCTAAAGATGGTCGGATACTTCTTGATGACTTGCGAGAACAGTTTGTCGAGCCGCTTCTTCACCTTGAGCTGCCCATTGAGACTCTGCCTCTTGGGACTGGTTGCGTAGAATTGCAGGTCGTCGTCGGAACGCTCGTCCTGTATCTTGCAGAAGATGATCTTCAGGAATTCCCAGAACGCCTCGGGCTTCTGTAATCCCTGATTACCGGCAATATAGTCGTGGCATCCCCTAAAGGCGAATAGGAGGTCATCGCTCGTCGCTACATCAAGAGTCTTGAGGCTTGGGCGTTCGGCCTCTTCCAGCGTCTTGCCCTTGGCGGGCAAATCGATGATTTCTTCAAACACAATCTTCCCTCTTGCGGCGACCTTGCGGAGGCAGAATCGCTCACTACCATTGGTCCACATGCCGAGCTCGGCATTCGCGCAGGCCGAGAGGTAGGACTTGAGTTGGTCCATGCCGTCCGTCTTGCTCGTGGATGGAACCGATTCGGCCTTGCACTCGATGATGGCCCAGATGTTCTCTTGCCGGTGCTGTGCTTCCTCAGGGAAAATCGCCAAATCCACGCGCTTGCGAGTGCCTGAACCAATCTTTATTGCGAACTCTACCGCCACCTCTGTGCTCGGGTAGAGATATTCCCGAATGAGGGACTTCTCGATTTCCTGGCGGACGTATTCCTCTGGGGTTTCGTTCCTGAAGACCTCGTCGATGAAATCGACAATCTTTCCCTGCGGTACCACGAGCGGTAGGATACGCGGGACAAGGTCCTGCTCTCTCTCAGGGATCGTCGCGCTGACACCACCCATGTTTCTCATTCCCGCTTCTGAGGATTTAACGATGAGAATCGTGTTTCGAGCTCAAACTTGTCTAGGTCAGAGTCTTTGGCTAGTGTAGCCTCGATTTCTTCGACAAACTCCTGCGTGAAGCCACGGGGGATTCCAACATCCTGGTCCATGAGATCCAAGGGCAGCGGCAGCCCAGTTGCCGGGTTGCAGCTTGATTCACAGAACGCCATCACGGGTCCTATGGGCATCTTGGGGTGCGCTTCGATAGCAAACGGGGGAGCCGGGTATGAGCACCTGACGAAGTGACGCGTGGTTCGAAGGATTTGATCAGGTTCGCACCCGAGGTCGCGCCTTATGTTTCGTTCAGCATCTCCCTTGCAGGCCTCGTAAATGGATTCGAGGCTTCTTCCCCCTTCAATCGTGTAGAAGCGACCAAATGCCCACGCGAGCCGGGAGAGATAGTTGAACGCGTCATGTGAACCGAAATGCTCCTCATACGAGAACCACTCGCCCTCCCTCATAAGCGATGAGAGTATATCTTTGTCATTACGCGAAAGTGCAAGGTTTGCGTTTCCTGATTTGAGTATTGTCCACCCATCTATTGCTGCCGTCTCAATACGTTTGACTACTCCTACGACTTTTCCACTGTCCAAGAGCTCTTGGCTCATTTCAACGAGATGTTTCACCAAGTCTGATCCCTTTCGCGGCGATGGCACCGCAATGTCTTTGCTTGCGATGATTCTGCATCGAGCTCGAAATCCGAAGAATGGTCCATCGATTACGACCAGATTCACATCTTTCTTCAGGCACTGGAGGGCGGCTTCTCGTTCGAGCTCTGTGGTCAGGAGCTCTAGGACCTTCTGGCTTGCTTCACGGTTGCCAACTTGGGGGTCCGTCATGTAACCGCTGAAATACTCCTCCTCGACGAGCTCCAAACCCTGGAAGATGTGATAGCCAGCAGAGTAGGTTCCGAACCTTCCGCCTACTCGTTCACTCATCACAGGTGATTCGGATCCGTCCACTACCGCGATTCTCCAATCCTTCCAACTGTCGCTTTTTGGTATGGGTTTGAACGAGAGCATTTTTCGGATTTCGTCAAGCTTCTTCTTCTGCTCTATGAGAAGTTTCTTGGTTCTTTGTGCCTCTATTGCAGCATGTTCGAAGAATTGATGCTGCAACTTGACTGGGAGTTTAAGCCAGTCCGGTGCAGCTTGTGTCGTTTGCTCGGCGCTCATGCGACACCCTTCGGTAGGTCAAAGTGGATCAGTAGAGGAACAGGTGAAGGGTTCATCTTACCCAGAAAATAGAAGTCACCTTCAGGCAGCAGCGTCAGAGACTTGTCTTCTATCTTTCCTTGAGCGAGAAGCCGTTTCGCCTCTTCCATGTCCAGCGGATGAATCTTCCCGATGAACTGTGTGTTGAGATTTCTTCGGACGGCGGCATTGATACCGATCTCGCCCGAAATCCCCTGCGACAGTAGCACGATACAGAGCGCGTAGCTCCTGCCGACCGCGCAGAGCTCGGAAATAGCTTCCGTCGTCTTTGCTTCCTTGCCCTTTGGGCTGAACGGGCAGTACTGTGGTCCCTCGTCGATCACGAGTGCGACTTTCAGTTCCTGTTTCTCTTGCATCATCCGGCGCAAGTGATTCGCGATGGTCAGGAAAACCGAGAGTTTCTCATCCTTTCCCCCGGCGCTAATGTCAAGAACGGCAACATGCTCCTTTTTTGCGAGCTCTACTATCTGTTCTGGCTTCACTGTGCCCATGACATTCTTGATCTCTTGATCGCTCGCCTTTGCAAGATGCCTCTTGAAGCGTTCGATCTGGCTTCTACCATAGGAGGTGACCTTCTTTCCCCCTTTTCCATCGTCGGTCGCGAGTTCGACTGAGAGTTCCCCCATAACATTGGTTTCTATGTGGTTTCTCAACTCGACTGGAGTATGGAGCTTCCTCCAGTCACCCTTGCAAATGATAGTCTCTAGTGCCGCCTTGATCGGATTCTCCTCTTTGTACGATGCTCCGAAGTATCCGAAATCGTTCATCGCTGCACACAGGTAGTCGACAACACTATCGTCATCCAATGCTAGGTCGCCCATCGTGAGCTTTGCATTGAAGTGAGGCGTGTAGTCGGAACCTTTCCAGTCGATGATCATTACATCATATCCAGACTTCTGAAGGAAGGGGATGATCTGGTACCGTGCCAGCAGCGACTTACCCGCCCCGGTGACTGCGAACACTCCGATGTGGTAGGAGATGAACTTCGCAAGCATGGGAACGGTCCATTTCGGGTGATCTTTGTAGTATCCGACGCTCCCGTTGGGACTGCCAAGATGACTCATCGGATTATCTTCTTGTTCGAACAGAAGAACTTCTGAGGATGGGGCTATCACCGTCTTGTTCTGTTCGAGTTTCTCAGAAGAAATGTCGCCAAGGACATCCAACGTAAACACGTAGTACTCTTTGGCCGTACTGGGGTGTCTGCCCAGTCGCGCATACGCGATACCGGGCGAGAAACCGACCGCCCTCAGATTCTCATTGCTTCCGACGGCCGTCCGACATACAGCCATGATTCTGTTGCCGTTCCGATTGTCGATGACGACTAGATCCTCGGCTTTGACTTTCTTCTCTTCACCATCATTCAGAATGGCAGTGGCGTCAATTACGGTTGAGCCGCTCGCAACGATACCTATCTTTCTCAACTTGAGATCAACCGTCCAGCGAGCCAGAACTGTCCTGATATGATACTCTAGGCGGTTCGTTTATAGAACTAGGTGCTTCGGTGGTCGGGGCTGGAGAGTGCGAGGCTATTCTCTCGTCGAGGTCTTTGAGTAGATCGTTTAGCTTGGACGTGAGCATGGCTACCTGACTCAACAGCCAGAGCGTCCCAGACGGCAGACCGACGGCTCCTTGTGGCTCAACGTAAGGCACGGAGAACTTTCTGCGACACTCATTGCAGATGTATCTTCTGGATATTCCACGAGCGTTGTATCGAAAGCCAACTCGGCTGATGTTGGGCGAGCCGCAGTATCTGCACTTGATCGATCTCGCTTCGAGCTCATCATCAGTCTGGTCTGAGACTGCCTTCTGAGTCATGGAAGAAAGCAGGGCTGCATACACATGCGGGCATCGGTCGTTTTCATTCCCCGCATTATGGTCTTCACCGTCGCATACCCACTTACCTTCCTTGAGCTCTACCATCACCCACCCTCTTCCATCTTCCCTTCTAACGGCGAATAGAGCCGGGTTGAGCCGTCTGACTGAGCCTTCTCGAAATAACTTGTAGCCGGATCTGTCGAAGTCGCTGTTGCCTTCGCGCGTTTTCTCGATAGACATATTACGTGGCACCCACGTGGCTACCACTTGGGCAAGAACTCTTGGTCAACAAGGTCGAGACTAAGATACTTGAGAACAAGGAAGCTAGGACGCAGTACATCACGATCCCAGCCCGTATGGTGCAGGATTCTCAGTATCCATTCCAAGCAAAAGATGTCGTGGAGCTAAGTATCGAACCTCACGACGACGAAAAGAGGCTGGTCGTGAGACTGCTCCGACGACGGTCAACTGCTGCCAAGAAGTAGCAAACAGATTACGCCCCGCGACTTTGGTCGTCCCTTCGGTAGACTCGAAACTCAAATCGCATTCTGACATGTGGTATCCACGTGGAAACCACATATCTGCCGCGCATAAACCTTTGCCCTCATATCTTGACTTAAGCGATTAGGCCCTAATGATGTAAGAACTTAGAACCAACGCGGTACCGGCCTGTCGTGGAAACTGTGCTCAAACCGGGGATTTTCCGACAGGCTATTTCAGGCGCATGGCCTACTTCGACTAGTCGCCTATCCGAGAGCAGCCCATTCACCAACCCAAACCGCCTGATGCGGTTCAACCGGGCGCCGAGCCTGGCCAGAACAGGCGACCTTCAGAGCTTAGCGGTCATAGCACGT
>JALHTB010000201.1 GCA_022865625.1 Candidatus Bathyarchaeota archaeon | reverse complement strand
TGTTTTACACTATTTCGCACACCAGAACTGATTGAGATGTCAAAATGGGATCGGTAATCGCAATCCATTCCTTCAGAGGCGGAACAGGCAAATCCAATCTGACTGCGAATCTGGCTTACTGCTGCGCGAGCACTGGAGCGCGTGTGGGAGTAGTGGATACAGACATCCAGTCTCCGGGGATTCACGTTCTTTTCGGTCTTGGAAACTCACCGATGAAATACTGTCTGAATGATTACCTCAAGGGCGAATGCACGATCAATGATGCAATCTACGATGTGAGCAGTAAGCTCTCGCTTCCACCAAAGAGCATCAACCTCATTCCGTCAAGGCTCAGCGCCCAAGCCATCGTCGGGATGCTGAAGGAAGGTTTTGACGTTCAGAAACTCAGCACCGCCGTAACAAACCTCGCCAAGAAACTCGAACTTGACGTGCTGTTAATAGATACTCACCCCGGCATTGAGGAGGATACGCTTCTTTCGATCGCCATGAGTGATGCCTTGGTTGTGATACTTAGGCCTGACGAGCAGGACTACCTTGGCACGGCCGTGACATTCGAGATCGCCAAGAGGATGGAGGTCCCCAAGACATTCCTGGTTGCCAACAGAGTACCTCCAGAGCTAGACTCAGATTACTTCAGGACCAAGCTCGAAGAGACATACAAAGTCCCGATCATAGGCATACTCCCGTTCTCATATGGCCTAATGTTGGCTCAGAGCAAGGAGGTATTCTGCTTCACATCTCCAAAAGATCCGTTCTCGCTAGCTGCAAGGACCGCCGCTGAGTACATACTCAAGAACACGAAATAACCGATGCAAAGCGCGAGCTCGCCTTCTGGGGAAGACGGGCTTGCGGTCGAGCATGTCTGCTTGTGGGTCTATGGCTGAGGGACCCTACACTTGTCGCAGAACTTTGCCTGAGCTGAAATCACTTCTCCGCAGTTCACGCAGTGTACTCTTGGTATGATGAGAGGTGGCGCTTCGTACTTCTTCTCAATGTTCTCTGGTTGTGGAGCCCTGCATTTGTCACAGAACTTCGCTTGACCCGAGATTACCTCGTTGCAGTTGAAGCACTTTTTCCTCGGTAGTATGAGCGGGGGGGCTTCCTTTCTCTTCACTCTTGCTCTTGGAGGAGCCAGCGGTGCTGGTGCTTCCGGGACACCGGCTGCTGGTGGAGCAGGTACCTGCCACAGAGTTGGCGCGGCGGCTGGCGGGGGACCTCTTCGTTCCCCACCGCGACGCCGCGTAGTCATGTAGATACCTCCACCGAGGGCCGCGACCGCGATTATTCCTATGACAACCCACAGAGCATTTTGTTGGATCAGTTCGAGGAATGTCTTCTCGGTGACCTGAAACTCAAGGAGTGAGCTCTTCGAGCCCTTGTGCGCACTGTCTCCGTTGTATTCGGCGCTCACTTTCCAGACTCCAACCTTATCTGGGATGTACTGGTCGCTGAAAGCGCCGGCGGAACTCGCTGTGATCGTCCTTGGGAATTCGGTGCCGTCGGGCCGTGTGTATATCAGACTGATGCCTGCCCCTGACACCGCTGGGGAGATCTCTCCTGAGACAGGGATGGCGTCACCTATCCTTATGTTCGTCAGGGCGAGTCTCAGACTCAGTTGTGTGGTAACGGGTTGGATCGTCAGCCTTATCGTCGACGTCACCGTCATTCCTTGACTTCTCCCCCTCACATCCACCCCGTAGTCTCCAGCCGTCGCGTCCGTTGTGGCAGTAAGCCGGAGAGTCGAGGTCGCCGGGCTGTCCGGTTTTGGCGTCACAGTGGGAGGATCGAAGGAAGGAACGAGCCCAGACGGAGCTCCAACCAGATCCAGATCGACGCTTGAGGAGAATCCTCCGATTGAAGCGACCTCAACCTTGAGTGACACTGACTGGCCAATCGCGATAGTCTGTGTGGTGCTTGGGACTTTGATTTGGAATCCTGTTGCCTTGGGAACATCCACCACAACAAAAGAGTAATGAACTCGGTCGCTAGTCGCGAGGCCGCCGTCAGCCGAGGCCCTGACTATCAGCGCGTAGACGTTCGGTGACGCATCCGCGGCAACGGAGATGGTGAGTTTCGCGTAGGCGCTGCCACCAGATGGAGGTGTGACCGTTGGCGGATTGAAAGTGCCTGACATTCCGTATGGAACCTGTTCCAGAGTCAGCGAAACGCCGCTTGAGAACTGGCCTAGCGAGGTTACTGTGATTGTGAACTCTTTTGAGAATCCCAACCCGATGACTTGGGAGAACGGAGAAGCCGACACAGCGAACGTTGACTTGGTCGTGACTTCAAGAGTGACGGTCGCAGAGTCAGTCAGGCCTCCTCCCGTACCTGATATCGTTAGCTTGTACTCCTTTACTGGCGTTGAAGGTGCGGTCGAGATGACGAGAATCGCGTATCCCGATCCGTCCGCTGGAGGAGTCACCGTGCTTGGAGTGAAAACTGCGGAAATCGAGCTTGGCAGACTGGCCTGATTGTCCACCTGCAGCTTCACTGGAGCATTGAAACCGCCCGTGGAAGAGATGAGAACCGTAAAAGCGGTTGGCATGCCCGGGGCAACTGTCTGCCTGCTCGGCTGAACCGTTACGTCGAAGCCCCATGCCGCCGTCGCCGGTGGAACCAGAGGCAGAGAGGTTATGATCAACAGTGCGAACAGCAAGAACGCGCAATGTCTAGCCAATGATCCAGACTCCTTGAGGCAAGGAGGTCTCCCAGAATCAATATAATACTTTCCCACTCACGTTGTGTGAGAAGTGGATCGACTTGACGGGTCTCAATGAACACGAACTGCCATCGCTGAGTTTCGTCTTGGTAAAAGGCTACCCTAGGGCTTGGCAGGAGTTTTGGGAACCGATCTATTCACTGTCCCGCAACTTCGGAGTCGATGTCAACACTGCACTTGAAGCATTCAAGCTGGTCTACGAATGTGTCTCGAAGCAGGAAGAAGGAAGGCCTCTATCGACCGGGTTCCTCATAGGGGACACGGAGAAACTTCGACATCGGCTTCCGGACTTCGTTGGAATGCAACTACAGAAGCGAAGCATATTCGATTCGGCGAAAACTGTCAGCTCCCTTTTCGGGCTCATAGACGGCTACACATCCGCATTCATAGTCGGAAAGGACGGCACACTCGAAGACGCCGCACTCATGCCTGCAGCACCGTCAGAACCCAACGAGAGTAGCCTCGCCTACGTCGAGTTCCATGGATACTGCAACGCATTGGCGGGCGTTCCGGGGTATGGGCTCGTCGCCCTAGGCCCAATGAAGACGGCGAAACTCTTCCATGACGGACGTCTCCGTTCGGAAGTCTATTTTTCGGGAAAAGTGGGCGAATGGGTTCATAGATCCCTAGACGAAGTGAAACAGAAGCTCGATCAAATAGCGTTAGAGAAAGGAATCGCCCAAGAAGTTCTGTACAAGATCTTCACTACAGCCATCTCAATGTCAAATCACCGCAAAGGAGGAACGATAATCGTTGGAGATCACGATCAAGTCCTCAAGCAGTCCGAAGCACCCAGGTTGAGGCTCCACGAGATCAACGTATTGAAGCTGGAAGGGCGGCAAGAGAGACATCTGTTCAATCTGGCTACACAGGAGTTTGCTTTGATAGTGAGCCGAGATGGAGAACCTAAGGCCTCGTCTGTCAGACTGATGGCGAGGGTGCCAGACACAGTCAAGCCTGAGGTTGGAGTTGCAGACGGAGGAAGGCACAGGAGTGCTGCAGAAATGTCCGCAGCGACCAGCAGTGTCGCAATGGTTGTCTCAGATGATGGACCTATCACGGTCTACTCCGGTGGAAAGAGAGTGCTGAGAGTCTAGAACCAGACACCCCTGACGTTGGCATCTTGGATCGTCTCAAATCGGGCACATGTGTC
>JALHTB010000200.1 GCA_022865625.1 Candidatus Bathyarchaeota archaeon | reverse complement strand
TTACCTGTTTGTAGAATCACGCGCCCCGCTGTGGTGATGAGCCTGGTGGGGTGACTCCAGTTCCGGAAACATTGTGCGCCAGGCGGCGCGTGGGGTGGTTCGAATCCCTCTCCCTCCGCCAGCGATATTAGTACAGGGGGCTGCTATGGCTAGAAACTATTGGCTTGACCTTTTTACCGGGACAACTTGGGAGGAATTCCTCAGAGCTGGCGGCAAGGTTTCTGGTTTTAGGAAATCAAGAGAAAAGGTTGTCAAGAGAATCAAACCCAGCGACTATCTGCTCTGTTATTGCACGGGCATCTCCCGCTGGATTGGGCTGTTGGAAGTAACGGGAACTGCTTATTATGACGAGGAGACTCAAATATGGAGTAGGGAAGCTTTCCCATGGCGTTTCCCGGTCAAAGTGATTATTTCGTTAAAGCCTGAGAATGCAGTCCATGTTCTGGACCTGCGGGACAAGCTTTCATATTTCCAGAACCTTAAGAGCCCACACGCGTGGACTGGGCACTTCAGGGGTTCACCGGCAAAAGAAAGAGTTGAGGACGCTGTTGTAGTGATTGAGGCAATAGAAGAAGCCGTAAGAAATCCTCGATCTATTCAGTTTGATGAAAAGAAATATCGCAGGCAACCGCTTCTGCCAAAGATTTATAAAACCGGTGAAAAAGTTGTGACAATACCGGCAGATGAGGAAGAAGAAATTGTCGAAAAAGAGCGTGGCAAACTTACACATGAGGATATCCAGTGGAAGTTGATTAAACTTGGAAAAGATTTAGGCCTAGAGGTACACGTGGCAAGAAATGACAGAAATAAGGAGTATCGAGGCAAGATATTTAGCGACTTTAGCCTTAAGAAGTTGCCAGTTCACTTTGACGAAGCAACAATGAAAACGATCGAGAATATCGACGTCTTGTGGATTAGGGGGAAGTCTATTGAAGCTGCGTTTGAGATAGAGCACACCAGCGCAATTTATAGCGGGATACTGAGAATGTCAGATTTGGTATCAATGCAACCAAACTTAAGCAGGCGACGGTAGATTGTTGCTCCAGATGATCGCAGGAACAAAGTCTTAGAAGAAATAATGAGACCCACTTTCTCTCGGACGGACCCCGCGCTAAGCTCCTATTGCCAATATATTTCGTACTCAGCTCTAGAAAGCAAAATAAAAGAAGCAGAATCGGCAGGTGTAACCCGCTATCTGAAACCCGAGTTTTTGGACGAGATAGCTGAACCTTGTGTACGAGAGGAAGAATGACAAAGAAATTTCAACCCAAGGCCTTCTGGCTCCGTGGGTTCGAATCACACTCCCTCCATTAGGATCAATGGATCAGGGCAATATCTCTTCAGCCCATGAGAAGAACCGCTCCACGCGCTTTATCGCGCCCGCAGCGTCCTTCTGGGTGCAACCTCTCGCCTCGTATTCGACAAGGCCCTTCAGGTTGAGAACCTGGGCCATCTGCTCCTTGGCCTTCGAGGCATCCGGCCCAATAATCTCCTTCAGGTATTCAGGAGCCTGTGCGTGGTCTTTGTCCGCGAAGTATTCACCGGATTCCCTGCCGGTGACCGCGTTTGCCAGCAGGATGACGGCATGAACTGCGTTCGAGACGGCCGCGTCCCAGAGGCCGGATTCATAGGCGAGGTTCATGGCTTTTTGGTATTGAGTAGCCTTGCTCTTGAACTGGCGGACCTTCGAATCGCTGGCCTTTTTCGTTCGGTACTCCTTGACCATCTAGCAGACCTCCCTGCCTGCCAGTAAGACTCCATCTCTCACTATTTCCTGAACCAAAGGGCTTTTCTTTTTCTTCATCCGGTCGAACTTGTCTCTATCATAGACGATGGCGCCGACACCCAAACGGTACGACCTGTAGGCAACTTCCTTGTTTCGCGCCAGAGCCTTCTCGACCGCCGCCTTGTCTCCGGGTCGCTTGAGCACCAAGAGTATGTCCACATCGCTTGAAAGGCTATCTTCTCCGCGGGCAACGCTTCCAAAGAGATAGGCTGCAAGAACCTTCCCCTTGATACCTGCCAGCAAGGTATCGACTAGACGCTGGAGTAATCTCGCTTCCGCTCGAAAGGCGGGCTCTAGGATATCTGTATACAATGCCGAATCCTTGGCGATTTCGTATGTAGCACTGTGCCCGACCCTCCTCCTGATCAAAATACCTGTGTTGACGAGACTGTTAAGAGACCTTATGCAGGTGGCATGGCTCATCCCGAGCTCTCTCGCTATGCCTCTTCCTGTTATGACGGATGATGGGTAGAGAATCATGTGCCGGAGAATCCTGACGTTGTTCGGGCTACTGAAAAGGTCGTCCAGCGGTTGCTTTATTCTCATGGCGTCCTCCCAGATACGTAACAATAATGATACAAATGTATCACATATGATACACATGCTCCACTGGAAATGCCAACATTTTGCAAACATACAGGATGGGACTAAATGGTGCTGGATGGTACCAGATGGTACGAAGTCCTCGGAAATCCAGTACAAAGCGGGACTGTTTGGGACTAGTTAGTGCTACTTTGGACGTAGATCAACGGTCTTGAAAACCGTTGAGCCTCCCCAGATGAAACTACCGAGGGCGGGGGTCACCGCGCGCGAAGCGCGTGGGGCGGTTCGAATCCCTCTCCCTCCGCCAGCGACGCCATAGGTCTCGACCTATATTCCCGCGGAACTCTTATGTATGTCGGGCGCTACTAAGCATCCGCGGCGTCCCCAGTCTTTCTCGTAAGCGCCGCTTTGACGGCAAAGGCCACGAACGGGATTGAATGATAAGCAAGCTCCAGCACTACAGCGCTCACCGCGGTCGACCTTTATAACCGGAAGACCTCGCGTACGAAACGAAAGCGTATGTCGAGAGGGGGACGTAAAGGGGAATCCCGGTAACCAGACCCGGCACGTACTTCTTCATCCTGATCGACGATGCGGCATGAAGTATGGAATTAACAAACAGCAGATTCGCCATCGAGAGACCGTTAAGCGGGTTCCTCCTGCGCAGACTC
>JALHTB010000199.1 GCA_022865625.1 Candidatus Bathyarchaeota archaeon | reverse complement strand
TAATCGCAACCGCTGTTGTCGCTGCAGACACAGCGTTTACAGGGCATGCCTTAATGCAGTAGTTGCAGCTCTTTGAGCGATCCCTGCACCGATCAGCAAGTACAATCGGAATATCCGATTCCACTCTGAGGACATTGGGAATGGATCTGAATAGCTCCCTCCGAGAGAGTCTCGAAGAACCAGCAACCATTCTGGACACAATGTTTCTAATGTAATCGGCCCGCTGTAACCTGGCAACATTGACAAGGACTATCGCGTCTGCCGCATTAGCGGTGCGTTCCGACGTTTGCTCTCCTGTAAGGGTTGCGAGGGGAATCCAGCTAACCGCATGACGCCCCAGTCCAGTGCTTTCAATGGTGCGGGACAAGGAATCCGGTGGAGATTCTTGCGATGTATTAGATACGACGACGGTTTCCAAGCCTTTGTTCGCAAGGAAACCTGTGATGGCCCCTGGCATCTCGTCCACGTCGTCGTTGCTGTATTGTAGGACTGGGATCCCTTTCGCTTGAAGACTAGTGCTTAGCCGGTCTGCCTCTTTCGAAGCTGATGAGGTCAGGAGTATAACGCCGGTTTGCATTCTGGTTCACGTTTTCAGGCGGCGGCTCGGAACATACTACTGCTTAATATCAAAGTTGTGCTAGTACGCGGCTTGAAGTGAAGATTCACGCAACCTGAGATTGTTCAAGAGCTGACCTCGGCAAATAGCAATAGGAAGGTAATCTATGGGTTCCTCTCAAGAGCATACGCCACGGAGATCACCATAGACTACCTGAAAGAGCTCTCTGAGAAGAAGAGTCTCTTCGTCGCTTCCTCTCAAGATCCGGAAGTACGAGGAACAGAGCTGGCTGAGGGATTCAAGCAGATCGCCGATTATGCGTCAAGCCTTAAGGGGACAGATTTGGAGAAGGTCAAACTTGGCCTTGCAGTTGAGTTCGCGGGATTGTTTCTCGGCGTGTGGCGTGTGCCACTTCACCCGTCAGAGTCAGTGTATGTGACTTCAGGGCAGCTTCTAATGCAGAAGCCTAGGGACGATGTTCTCAAGATTTATAGAAGCATGGGCGTGGACAAGGCCGGCACCTTCGCTGAACCTGAAGATCACATTGCAATGGAACTGCAGTTCATGAACCACATGTGCGAGAAGACGAACACGGCTCTGAAGGACGGTAATCCCGCCGATGCTAAGACGTGTCTTGAGGTTCAAAGAGACTTCCTGAATGAGCATTTGGGCAAATGGGCTCCCAAACTGGTTGCTGACATACTCAAGTCAGCTAGAGGAGACTTCTACAAAGCCGTCGCGAAGATTACGAAAGGCTATGTGGAAATGGACAAGAAGGTAATCGCCGAGTTGATGGACAACTTAGTCTTGCCATCCAGCTCGTAGTCAAACCAAAGTAGCTGAACGGTGCTCGCAACATCACGGGGGACCCTGCTTGAACGGGGAGTTTGCTAGGCTCAAACGTAGAGACTTTCTTCGTCTGGCTTGCGTTACAGGGCTTGGCCTTGCGATACCACTCACAAAGGTATCGGAGATCTCAGGCTCAGACAGCCGGCAAGTGGAGTCACGGAGATCAATCAGCGCGCTTGGCACTACTGTAACCATAACGGTCGAAGATGATTTCAGTCCTGCCAGAGCAGAAGCTGGAATCAATGACGCGTTCAGCGAAATCAGAAAGCTTGAGGCACAACTCACGCGATTCCAATCATCGAGCCAAGTCCACCGTCTGAACCAAGTGGGGCAAGTGGAGGCACCGACACCCGAGTTAGTTGAGGCCCTCCGTAAGGCAAGATACTTCTCTGATAGAACTGATGGTGCATTCGACATCACTGTCAAGCCGGCTTTAGATCTCCTGCAGAGATATCTGGATGGTACATCGCTACCGTCCGATGCAGAGTTCGAAGCAGCTAGGAGTCTCATAGACTTCGAGATGCTGTCGGTTTCGAAGGATGTCTTGAGCCTAAGCAAAGCTGGGATGGGCGTCACGCTCGACTGCATCGGCAAAGGGTACATCTTGGACAGAGCTGCGGAAAGGTTGAGGGAGCATGGGATTCGCTCAGCGTTGATCCAAGGCGGAGGTACCTTGCTGGCCATAGGCGCTAGGCTCGATGGTTCGCCTTGGAGGATCGGCATTAGGGATCCGGAGGATCCTAGCGGAGTCGTTGGTAGGATCGTCTTAGCGGATCGTGCGGTCGCCACTTCGGGAGATTATGAGAACTTCTTCTCACCTGACGAACGATATTACCACATCATAGATCCAACCACGGCACGCTCGCCTCTATACTCGCACAGCGCCACCGTAACCGCCCCGACTGCGGCTGAGGCTGATCCGTTGGGAGTCGCACTGATGGTTAAGGAGCCGCGTGAGGGTTTGAAGCTGCTTGAGGGGTTCGAAGGGTACGAATGCCTCATTATCACACGCGACGGCAGGCTCGTTTCCTCTAATGGCTTCGGAGTGATATCTTAGATGTCGCTATCCAGACTGAGAGGTACAAGATACTTCGCTAAGAAGAGAGCTATCATCATAGTCATATTGGCGCTCTTGATTGTGTCGTTGTTCGCTGTCTGGTCTCAGCTCACGATCGCTAACCCGTCAACTTCACCCGAAGTCACAACCTCATCCTCAAGCCAGGCGGGGCTGTTCACGATCAAACGGGACGTGCTGCTCCAACTGGTGAACGCGAGCGACATCGAAGTCACTCGCAGCCACGGTAACCTCACATACTACATAGTAACCTCGGCAGCAAACACGCAACAGGTCCTCGGTCTCATCTATTT
>JALHTB010000198.1 GCA_022865625.1 Candidatus Bathyarchaeota archaeon | reverse complement strand
TGCGGTTCCACCCGCATCCATCCCAGTGTAGAAGCATAGGCCAAACCATTGGCCTGACAGCGTACCCGCCGCAGCGAGCCGCCATATTCACGACACAATCTCTTACTCGAACCTGCCCCGCCTATTTCGGTTGGGAGCCTTATTCGAGTCTTCGGACATCTCAACCACATCTGAGCCTACTGTCCCTTCCGGGATTGTCTCATTCGGCCCAGCACATCCGGTGTGTGCCAGACATTTAAGCTGCAAGGGCTCGCTTACTCCACGACCAGAAGTCGGGAGCTTGCGCTCGCCCAGTTATGGTCAACAGGAGCTGTACTAGGAGGAGGGGTAGCTCTCAGCAATCACGCGCCTATTCTGGAGGGGGCACAACTTCTGGAGCATGCGACTGAACTGTCGCCGGAGGCGCAGTCGCTATTGCCCTGCTTCTGACCGCGGCCAAGAGCATCACTACTCCCGCGATCAGTCCGCCCCAGAAGCCAAAGGACAGACGAGCTGAGATCGTCCCCCAATTCTCCGTGGCTGTCTTGAAGAGGTCGAGCCCCGAGCCTACCCTCGAAAGCTCGGTCCAAAGACCCACTGCGAATAATACTGTCGAAACGAGGGCAAGCACTCCTCCTATCAAGAGTATCCACTTTCCCTTGCCGATCATCACGCTACCAACAACTGCCAATATGCCCGCTAACGCGAGAAGAGCCAGAGTGGCCCAACAGAACCAGAGGTCCAAAGTGACAACCTGCGACGGGGGACTGGCCAGCACGCTGGTTGAGGCCTCATAGAGATACAACGGAAAGTCGATTGCAGTTGAGTTTCCTAGACCAACAACCGGAACACTAGCTGTGGCGGTCCACCAAGGCATGACCAGACTCGCAAATGCCACGATTCCTCCGAGAATACCAGCATGATTGAGCTTCCTCCCAAATGACCTCAGACGCCGTTTGGAGACCCTCACGGCCGGCGGTGAGGGCGCAGCAACTGCCTCGACTCCGGGTTCTGGTGGCTGTCTCGGCGTAGCCTCTGTAACGGGCATAGCCGTCGGTTGCAGAGGTTTCCTATGCCGGCGGATCCGTCCCAAGATGCCTGCACGTTGGGGCCTAGAAAGTGAAACCGGAGTTGGTTGTGGTTGAGGTGGATGTAGGGATACTTGGGGTTCGGGGAGTTGCGAGTACTGATGCTGGATCTGAGGAGGCGGCTGGGAAGGCTGCACTAGCCTGCATCTGTCACAGAACCGGGCATCGTCATCAAGAAGCCGGCCGCAGGACGGGCAAAGCTTGGTCAAGTTGGTCAATCCAGCTCTCGTCAGGTACTAAGACTATTATGTTTTTGTTCTTGCCATCGGGGCTGCACGCCGTAAGCCTCTATTGGATCGACAATTGGTGTGTGTGCGGCAGGGATGACGATGATCTCACAAGCCTACTCATGCGGTTCTATCTTGTCATGAGGTCTTCACGTATTCCTCCACAAGATTCCTAGTGAACGATTCCAGCTCTAGCTGGAGTGCATCATTGGGGTCCGTCCAGACGTAATCTTGGATTTCTTTCCCATCCAACTTCACGGTTGACGATGTGGCGCGGCAGAGATAGTCCAGGAAGATGTAGTGTTCATGTTTAATGTAGTCCGCGGGGAAGATTGCCTCCTGCACGAG
>JALHTB010000197.1 GCA_022865625.1 Candidatus Bathyarchaeota archaeon | reverse complement strand
GGCATGTTCCTGCTGTGGATTTGAAGGATCTCGTAGCGGCCCTGCTTGTCCGGAACGCCGATCTCGATCTCGCGGTCAAACCTTCCAGGTCGCCTCAGCGCGGGATCGATTGCATTCGGCCTATTGGTCGCGCCGATCACAATGATGTTGCCTCTAGTCCCCATGCCATCCATAAGTGATAGAAGCTGCGCGACAACGCGCCGCTCAACCTCACCCGTCACTTCTTCACGCTTTGGCGCGATCGCGTCCATCTCATCGATGAACACTATACTCGGCGCAGTCTCGTGGGCCTTCTGGAAGATCTCTCGAAGTCTAGCTTCAGACTCGCCGTAGAACTTTGACATTATTTCTGGCCCGGAGATGACGTAGAAGTTTGCGTCGGATTCGTTGGCGACTGCTTTCGCCAGCAGGGTTTTTCCACATCCCGGCGGGCCGTAGAGGAATACCCCTCTGGGGGGTTCGATCCCGAGCCTCTGGAATAGTTCTGGATGCCGCAAAGGAAGCTCGACCATCTCCCTGATGCGTTGGATCTTTTCGTGGAGGCCTCCGATGTCCTCGTATGTGACCATCGAGATGCCTTTCTTCTCAGGTGTCGGCTCGCTCAGAACCTGGACGTGACTGGTCTCGAGGATCTTGACTGGGCCATGGGGTTTTGTGCGGGTGACAACGAGTGGGACAGCGCTACCGAAGATTGAGAGAAGCGTCATGTCGCCCTCCACGAACGGCATGTCCATGAATCTGCGTTTGACGAAACTGACGAATTCCTCGTCGACGCTCAGCCTTACGTCTGTGGGCGCGAAGATTATTGCTTGGGCCTCTTTCACATCGGCCTTCTTTAGCACCACGTACTCGTTTAGTGCCACACCAGCGTTTCTTCGGATGAGGCCGTCCATTCGTACGATCTCTTCACCCTGGTCTTCCGCATATGCGGGCCAGGCGACGGCTACTGTTATCTTCTTGCCGTTTATCTCAACAAAGTCGCCTGCTGTGATTGCCAACTTCTGCATCGTGTCGTTGTCTATTCTCACTTTCCCGTGGCCTACATCTCTCTGCCGTGCATCGGCCACTCTCAACTGTAGGTCTTTTCCTACCATGTGCGTTCATTTCCTGAATCTTGAATCCGCTCAGGGCGGACGTTCGAACTCTGTCAGCCCTCACGGAGCGTGTTACTACAGGTAACAGGTCTTGCATATAAGTGTTACTTTTAGTAACACTCCTCAGGTTCGCCACACATTGACGACCTGGATTTCACTCACATTCTCCACGGACTTCAGAGCTTCCTCAACCTTGTCCATTCTACCTTCCTCCTCCGGCATGACGACCCTTGCGACCAACGCCACCAATCCAAAAGCGATCGGTTCCTCATCGAATCGTGCAATGGTCGTCTCAGGTGGGAGAGCTTTCTCGATCTTCTTCCTGAGTTCTCCAAGGTCGACCGTGGTCTCGGTGGGGAAAATCTTGATTTGTGCAACTACCTTTGCCAACTGGACTCGCTTCCTATGGCCCTGTCAGTCCGCACTTGGCACACTTGTAGGGTCTTCCAAAGGTCCTGCACTTCTCGCAGCGCCATATTGTGACTTCACCGCAGTTCGGGCACGGAAAGCGCACAGCACCTTCCCCGGGCATTATGGTCCGGGAACACCAGGTGCAGGTTGGCATTCGCACAGTTCTAGTTTCGCTCAGTCCTAATACCTTCTTTTCCTACAGGGGACCAATCGTCGTTTATTTATCCATTGCTCGCTCCTTGCCCTTGTCATTGTGAAGACGGATCCGGTCTGTGACCGGTTTGCACTGTTCTCATGATGCTGCGGGACCGACAGCTTCATTTCATCCACTTGAAGGTTCCTAGCGCTGGGCAGTTCGGCTCACGCTCACGAGTTGTAAGTGTCATTGAAGATCGACACAGTCTGCGATCTCAGCAGTTTCAGACGATTCATGATCGTGAGCACCTGTGACTCGTTCATTCCCGATGAATACGTTGGCGACGACAACATCTTCCCCGAGAGAGCTTCAGATCAGGGTACCATGTATGTCGAAGCTGAAGACAAGGAGACTCTCGAACAGGTAAGAGACATAAGATTCACACGAGTCTCAAACGTTCTCGGCATCATCTACAACTCGAAAAGCGGACGCACTCATCTCAAGTGGCGCCAGTTCAAAGGCGCCCTCGGCAAGCTCACTGGAGAAGCGAGCACAAATACGATTGTGAACCTGAGCACTGCAGGAGCGCTGGATGAAGACTACGTGAGGAAATACAGGGAAGAAGAAAAAGTGCAGGCTGAACAAACGCAATAGTATTGCAGTGCTTGAATCGTCATTGAGTTCCGAAGTAGTTGCTGATCTTTCTCTGGAAGAAGGCCTCTTTCAGAATGTGGCTACTCTGAATCCATGCTCTGCGCGGGATGCCTAGGTGTGACAACGCGAAGTCCAGAGCGGAATTGAAGTTGCCGAATTGCGCCGGGTTCTTCGACAGAGCTGCTCTTACACTCTCCCTCACGTTCCAGACTCCAACTGGCAGAATGTATCCTGGATGGATTTCTCTTAGAACCAAGGCCGAACTCTGCTTCCTCAACTTGAGCAGATGTTCTGCGATCGCCAGTCGGCAAGCGTAGTAGCAGCCACCGATGCTTGCGTAGGTTGTCCGTCCGTGGTATCCCTCATGGTCGCCCATCATTGCTGGATAGCCTCCACCCTCGTTCCAGGCCGTACCTGGGAACCATGCCTCTATCGACTCGTAGTTCCATTTCTCAGGCATGAGCATCACAACGTATCTGTTGTCAATGTATTGGAAGGTGTGGATCCGGAATTCATCGATGGTCGGGAGGTGCTTGATCTCATCCAAGAGTCGTTCTGAGACAGTGCTGTCGACCGCAGTTATGCTCCACCGTGTTGGAACGAGCTTTCTTCGTGTTCCAACTCCGAACATGCCCATGCTGAAAGCTCTCTGTATGCGTGTGACCAAGACGCCATCTTCGTGTAGACGTACTATCGCATCGGTGGCGTTCAGGTCGCGATCATAGTATGCCTTCTCGATTCGTCTGTCAGCCTTGATTCCCCATGCCTGAAAGCTGCGGAGTGGTGCGGAAGGACCGAATGGCTGAACCTCATCGCTCAGCACTAGAACTCCTCCGGGTCTCTTTGCGAACTGAGCCTCGGATTCCGCCGGGCTCAGGCTCAAGGCAAGTTCCTGTAGTCGATCCACGATTCCGAATGGTTCTTGTGCATCGAATATATTGACGCGCGTCTTGCCTCTGACAAGCGAGTATCTCATATCGACGATATCTTGGACCGACTTACCTAGCCACAGCTCAGGTGTGTCCAGCACTGTTGTGTCTCCATGGTACGGAGGCATCATGGGACCAACTGATACATGTGGGTACCCGAATCTCCCCACAAAAACGCCGGGAGGAGTCGAACCATCTATCTGGTCAGAGGTAACGAGGCTGCCACGTGTGGCTATTGCCCTTGCTTTGGCAAGAAGAGGACAAGAGATCTTCCCGCAAAGCATTCTTCCTCCTCTGCACCTTACGCAAAGATCAGCGGAGGGTCCTCGAACTACTCGAAGATCCCTCAAGGAGTCTGGTTCCTGCCCTATTCCATTCGAGAGGAACTCGTTGACCCAGAGGAGTTCGGAGCTCAAAGGCCTGCAGTCCTGGTACCACATTCATGTAGAGTGGAGGTTGTTTTAAAGGCGGAGAGACAGATGAAAATGACTTCTCGCCAATGGCCATACGCCATGAAATCGGGGAGGCGCGTACGCTTTTCTGTTGAGTTAGCTGATCTCGAGCATGATCGATGAATGCCCTTGTGTGTCTGTACGGTCTTGTCCTCGAAACGATTTAATTCTTCATTGACCATGCGGACTTGCGATGATCGCGATGTCTTGCGGATGTTGTGGACCTAGCTGCTGGACGATGCCGTACCCTCCTGTGCCGGCAAATCCGAAGATACACTGGTGTGGTACCCCAATGGTTTGGGTCCCTCAGATCGGAAGATGGTACTGCACCTTTTGCTGGAACTATGAGGGACTCCGGGAGTAGACACGCCAGTCCTCGGCCCAGCAGATTGCTCTTGGGAGGTCACCGAAACCAGCGTGGGCGATAGATCGAACCAAAACACAGCAGCATGATGGCATTGAACACGAGAGGCGTTCTGCAGATCAGTCCAGTACATATTCCAGTATTGGTCACAATCCTCCGCAGAATGGGCTTCATAGATCCTTTCATCCAGGAATGGTGGGTAGGACAGAGGTTTGGACTCTCGAGAGCACTAACGAGTCTCCTAGAATGGCACGTGCGTGGATTCACTGATGGGTCACTGGATTCCGAAGTGGAAGTATCACGCAAGCGGTTACAGCACCTCGCGTCCAAACCAGGCCCGTACTTCTCACCCCTAACTAGGATGCTCAGGAGTCACAGGATCCCATTTCGCATGGGGAGAATGATTCCTGCAGATGCAACCCATATCTACATGGTTGAGCTGTTTGGGCGGAGCATTCCGATAGAAGTGCCTCGAAGTTACTAGCCCCACCGAGTTCTGAGTTCTCCAGAAATGTATGCAAGCACATTTACATGGTTCAATGAACAGTAAGAATGAGGCTTCTGTTTTGGGTGTAGACCTCGGCGAAGTTCTTCCTAGGCGGAAGATCCCCTTAGACGATCTAGCGGGTAGAAGCCTCGCTGTTGACGGGTACAACACGCTCTATCAATTCCTCGCAATAATCCGACAACCTGATGGTACTCCTCTGATGGACAGACAGAGGAGAGTCACAAGTCATCTGAGCGGCATCCTCTACAGGACGGCGAATCTCGCCGAGAAAGGGATTCGAGTTGCCTACGTCTTCGATGGCCAACCTCCGGAACTCAAGGAGATGGAGATCAAACGCCGCCGCAAGATCAGGGAACAAGCCGCAGTGAAGTATGAAACTGCGTTGAAAGCTGGCAGCATTGAGGAGGCTAGGAAGTACGCTCAGGCTGCGGCAACAGTGAAGGAGCTCATGGTTGAGGATTCTAAGAGACTGCTGCAAGCCCTTGGCTTGCCATGGGTGCAGGCTCCTTCAGAAGGAGAGGCGCAGGCAGCGCATATGGCGGAGAGAGGAGACGTCTGGGCGGCGGCTTCCCAAGACCATGACTCGCTCCTGTTTGGAGCACCACGCGTGGTGAGAAACCTCACAATCTCTGGACGAAGGAAGCTGCCTGGACGGCAAGCGTATGTGGAAGTTGAACCGGAAGTTGTTGACCTCAATGAAACCCTCACAGGTCTGGGTGTGACACGACAACAGCTCGTGGAAGTGGGCATACTTGTTGGCACTGACTACAATCCAGACGGCATCAAGGGAGTCGGGCCCAAGACTGCTCTGAAGCTGATCAAAGAGTTCGGAGACCTCGCGACGGTCACAGCTCGGACTCCTGAATTCAGCCTTCCTGAGAACGTGGACAAGATCAAGGAGTTCTTCCTGAAACCTGATGTGCGGTCAGACTATAGTCTTAGCTGGGGAAAGCCCAACGTCGATGAAGTTGTGGGCTTTCTATGCAAAGAGCGAGACTTCAGCGAAGACCGAGTTAGGAAGGCTCTGGAGAAGATGGAGGAAGGGCTAGCAAGGCCATCTACAAGCCCAACACTTGAGCGCTTCTTCGGTTAGCCTCCCTTGCATTTCTCCGTGACGCATGAAAGCTGCCACCATATTCGTCTTGGCAATTGGTCTATGTCTTCCAACCGAATTGTCCTCTCAGCGGTACGAATGCCACGCCACCCAAGTTTTCGCGAGTTATCTTCCCGTCTTGGGATTTCCTGACTCGGAACAATTCCTGAAAGAAATACGGAGTCCCGAGGGGAATCAATAGAACACCACCAGGTCCAAGTTGCTCGACAAGCGGGCTAGGAATGTCAGGAGCCGCACTGGTCACGATTATCACGTCATAAGGACCATGGTCCGAGAGGCCCACCGAGGCGTCGCCGTGGAGCACAGTCACCCTCTTCGAGTAGCCGGCCCTTTCCACATTGAGCTTCGCAAACTCGGCCAGCTCCCTGACTATCTCCACGGACCAAACGTGACCCCATTCCCGTTCGGGCAGATCAGATGGAGCGACAATCTCGGCATAGACACAGCTCATGTACCCACAACCACCACCCACTTCAAGCACTTTCTGGCTGGACTTCATCTGTGCGTATTCACAGAAGAGCACGGTCATGTGCAGAGCACTTGTGGTCTGTCCGTGTCCGATCGGGAGCGGTGAATCAACGTACGCATACTTCATCTCCTGAGGTCGAAGAAACAGCTCACGTGGTACTGCAGATATTGCCCTTGCAACGCGGCTGTTGTGCAGAATCCCTTCAGATCGAAGCGCTTCGACAGCTCTTCTCCGCTTCTCAGAGATGTCCATCAAATCGGGCGCCCGACCCACATAGCGCCTACAGAGGCGCCAATAAAAGCCTTAGAATTCATCGTATCATGTAGATGAGGCGAACTAGGCGTGCACATAGTTGAATCAATTCAAGCATCAGGACACCCAAAGATCCGCGCACGCCACACCATGACGATTGAGATCACAAAAGAATCACATCTCACAGAGCGGGGTGACTGCATAGTCGCTGTCTCCGCCACGAAAGGAGCAGCTGATTTGCCTAGAGAGTTCATGGTGCTTGCCAAGAACAACAATGCACGCATCACTCTCGTGATAAGAGTTGGAGACAAGACCGAGACCATCACTGGACAAGGAGACAGTCGACTGAAGCTCAGTCACCCAACGGACCTGGTTGCACGTAAGAGCAACTACGTCTGTAGCAGAACACTCATGATTCACGCCGATAAAGCGGCCTCAAACCTGAGGCGTGAATTCGTGAAGGCACTGCGAGATCCATCCTCAACAATCACAGTCGAAGTGGCCGTGGAACTGTAGGGGCTTATGCACCTTCAGGATACCCGAGCGTCAACAGCTACTTGGACTCGGTATGGGGCGATCTCTTTCACAATTCTGGTTGCCAATATTGACTCTACGTTTCGGCCTGACGCCTCAACGCGTTCCTTGAGCTTTCCAGACCCTGCCTCTTTTGGGTTTTCTCTGGATTCAAAGGAGTAGAAGTGAATGACACCGCCTCCTTTGGCAAGACTGGCGCAGGCGTCGCCGACGAAGTCCAGCGCGCTCCCGGGCAGATTCATGATCACTCTGTCCGCCTTTCTGGATAGACTTGATTTGATAACCTCTTGAGCGTCTCCCATTATCGGCTTGACCCTTGTTAGGACTTTGTTGGCGAGTATGTTCGTTACCAAGAACTTGAATGCGGAGGGGTTCGCGTCGATGGCGTATATGGTTGATGTTGGCTGCCTCTTGGCAATCAGTATCGAGTATGGGCCAACGCCGGCAAACATGTCAACCACGGTCTCACCAGACTGAACCTGTGATGCTACATGCAAACGTTCATGACTGAGCCTAGGGCTGAAGAAGACTGTTCTAACATCCAGTTCGAATATGCACCCATGTTCTCTGTAATGCGTCACGGGCTTGTCTTCGCCAGCGATCAACCTAAGCGCTCTCACTCGGTAGTCAGACGAGAAAGAACCGGCCTTTGCCATCACAGTTCTTACATTCGGACAGATCTCTATGACCAATCTGCCTATCAACTCGTCAAACGGAGCAAGCTCGTCAGGTACCTCAACGATCGCAATGTGGCCTAAGATGTCGAATGACCTTGGAACAGTCGCTAGAAGGCGAGGTGGCAGGGAATTCTGAAGCGCTTCGACCAGACTCCTGGGTACTCGTGGTCTTTCGCTGAATTCTCGCTCCCCAATCTTGACTGGACCCAATACAGCGGACAAGCGTTCTAGTTCCGATTCATCAGCCCGGCGCGAAAGTGGAATACAGAGCTCCTTCCCAGTCGAGAATACTCTCAGAGAATGATTGATCAGGCACATGTTCCGAGCCATGCTGATGGCAGTCTGACCCTTGTTGAGAGGAAACACAAGGGCGTCAACCTTCACCATGGCAATCTTCTCTTGCGGACCGCCTAGTTCCTTGTACAGGCCGTGATTTCAACCTTGAAACTGATGCAATGTGGAGTGGGGCAAGAGTGATCGCTCACCCGTTGGAGTGACGCGACAACGCTAAATACGGTGTATGTTTCACATTCGTGACGGAGAGGCTTTCTTGGTCAAATGGCATCGCCGAGAGGAAGTTGTCGGAAAGGAGATCGTCGACGGCGACGCAAGAAAGGTCGGCGTGGTGAAGGATCTTGCTTGGTCGAATGGCGGAAAGCTTGCAGTCGTCGTCGAAAGAGGTAAGGAAGAGGAAGCCTACCTGGCCTTTGAACAAGTCGAAAAGATCGGGGACGTCGTGTTCATAAAGTCCGCAAGTTCGCTCGAATCAGTTCCAATGAAGACCTGCCCGGTCTGCAAGCACAAGAACCTTGTTGACGCGAAATTCTGTCAGAGATGCGGCAAGACCCTAGAAGAAAAGAAGTAGGCATCTGAGTTCGCGAAGTATATCGAATGGACAGTAGTCTGAGCAGAGAGACCTGCTCACAGGACTACTGTGGTACGCTGATCGTTTCCCCAGGGGGTCACGATCTCCCCACCACACATCCGTGGAGAATCCGTCTTCGAGCCATCATGCAACGTTCGATGGATTCTCTTAAGTGTCCGACACTGTGTCCTAGTAAGCGCACTTCTTGGAGGCTCAATTATGTCCTCAGACGTTTGGCAGGCTAGAATAGACCTCTGCGTTGACAAGGAATCCAAAACATACTGGATAATGCTGCGACTTCGTAGTGATTCAGGCGATGAGAAGAAGCACATGAGTATTCTCGTCCCAAAGGCTGCCCTCTCCGAGGCTCTGGACCGAGCTTCACGTTTCGAAGAGAAAGGCCTCCATGAGAAGCAAGAACCCACAGATTTGCCGCAAGACCAAGAGGACTAGTTCCCAGATCGTGAACTGGCCTACGAGTTCTCAGCCACACACTCATATGGCCGGCCGCCTTTCACATCCTCTGCCAGAGTCGGTCTCATTTGCTGATAGCTCACATCTCTGACCTCCACTGCGGACATGAGTTTCAACCATCAGTCTTCCAGCAGGCCGCTCAAGAAATCAACTCACTCGATCCTGACGTAGTTGTGATTACAGGGGATCTCACAGACAGCGGCCTTCTGAGCCAGTATCGTGAAGCAAAGAAGAGGCTCGACAGCCTCCGCTGCAGGAACTTGGTCGCGACAAGCGGAAACCATGACTATCGTTCCACAGGATACTTGCTCTTCAAACAGGCTTTCGGATTCAGGAGAATAGTGAAGATCGACGATACTGTGATGATTGTCGTCGGCACAGCTAGACCGGAAAGGGACGAAGGAGAGATTGGCCACAGACAGGTGGTCTGGCTCCAGCAAACCCTGAGAAGATACAAACGAAAGCGCCGAGTCGTCATTATGCACCACCATCTAGTTCAGGTGCCTGACACGGGACCCGACACCATCCCAATCATAGACTCTGGCGACGCTCTACGGGCTCTCATCACATCCAAAGCCGATTTAGTACTCGGCGGACATAGACACAGACCATGGATGTGGAACGTTCAGAACCTTCCAATACTCCACGCTGGGAGTTTGTCCTCAGAGCGTCTGAGAGGATTCTTCCACAACTCATACAACATAGTCGAGCTTAGGAGAAGTGAGATCGAAACTCGACTGAAGGTAGTTGGCGGGAGATCCATCAGTTTCAAGGAAGTCTTGGAAAAACCTCTTGGAATAAGAGTCTAGGACTTAGCACGGCGCGAGTCAGGCTCAACATGGACCAACACTTTCGATGTCCCCTTGATCTGTGCATGTAGAGCTTCCTCAATCTGTGTGGAGATTTCATGCGCCTCTGCAACTGCGAGACTCGCGTCTAGAATGCATGTGACTGTTAGATGCAGTCCATCCTCAGCACTGTGAACCGCGATGTCACGGCAACTTTTCACGCCAGGCACCTGCTGAGCGGTCTCTCTGACAGCGCTTACAGTCCTGTGAGATTCCGAGGTCACGTCAGCCCGGGTGAGCGGTGTTTCATCTGCTGATTCTATGTGCGTCACGACCTCAGCAACCTGGGGGATGTCGGCCTTGATGGTTGATTCGAGCTTGCTTGCGATTTCGTGAGCGGTTTCCAAGCTGACATCTGGATCTGCTTCTAGATGCATCTCAACATGGAGACCGTTATCCGCATCATGAACTTCGATGTTGTGAATTCCCCTTATCCCGTGAATCCGAGTCGAGAGCACCCTGACTTTCTCAGCAAATCCTGTCTCCGGTTTTGCGGTGGGTTGAGTCCTTACAACAATATCGCTATTGGGCTCAAGTCTTCGAATGGCTTGCTCTACCTCGAATGCAATCGCATTCACCTTTTCGAAACTCGTTGAGCGTTCAACGAACACGTTCAGATCGACAAAGGCCTGCGCCCCAGATGGCCTCACCCTGACTCTGCCGCATGACTGAACCCCGGGGATTCTTAGGACCTCCGCGCGGATGGTTTCAGCGAGCCCCTCGGGCGCCCGGTCTAGGAGAACGAGGACTGTTCGTTTCGCAAGTCGCAGACTTAGTACACCCACCACCACAACCACTCCTAGGGCCGCTAGCGGATCGGCCACTCGGTAGCCCAGAGTCACGAACAGGAGCCCAGCTATGACCGTCAGAGAGCTCAAGATATCGGTACTGAAATGAAGGGCATCTGCTTCAAGCGCTTGGCTTCGATACTTCTTTGCGACTCTGGAAAGTGCACGGGATCTTGAGAAGTCTAACACAATCGAAATAGCCATTACCGCAAAACCGGCGAGGCTCGCTTCCACATGTGCTTCTTTGAAGAATAGGCGTTGTACTGCTTCGTAGGTTATCCAAGCGCAAGTGGCCAAGAGGAGAAGTGTCTCAACTAATGCTGAGAAGCTCTCGTACTTCCCGTGTCCATACAGGTGATCTGCATCGGGAGGCTTACTGGAGGTCCTTACTGCATAAAGCGTTGTGGCAGCCGCCACCAAGTCGAGACCTGAATGCAACGCCTCAGAGATGATGCCAAGGCTGTTGGTCAGAATGCCAACGATCGCCTTCATAGAAGTCAGAGCCACCGCTACGGCAAGTGAGGAGATTGCGACTCTGTTCTTCTCTCGCGATGATCCTGCTTCCAAATCTGTTCCGATCTTCTCTCAACGCTGAAACAAAGCGTACCATCTGACTGGAATGGTAAAAGGGTTTTTGAACCCCTGTCAACTGCAGGATTGCAGTCCTGGTATACATGAAGCACAGGCGCTCAATATACGCGGAGAGAAGAATCCTAGACACTGCGCTATTGAAGAGGTTCATACGAGCACTAGATGAGGACGAGGGGATACGAGTAGAGGGAAACGTCCCAGACCTAGCAAACGGCGGGTACGTCTTCTTGGGATTCTACAGAGGCAGCTACTGTGTGAACCTCTGTGACCGCGTGCGTGACAAGCAGTCCCAGAAGTACACCGTCGGCTCCAACGACAGATGGTTCTATTTTGAGGAAGCCTCCGCCCTCTGGAAGTTTCTGCAACCACTCATTCGGAAACCGCTGAGAGCGTGGCTGTACTAGGCAGCGAGGATTCCCAAGACACCAGACAAGGCGAGTATCCTTCTCCCTGCTGTTTCGCCAGTGCCCGATGCAATCTTGTGAGATCTGATTGCACTCCTAATGCTACGAAGGAACAAGGAAAGAAGCCTCAGCGCTCGTGCTGCGTCGAAATCGTCGTCCATAGCTACGGTAAAACTGGTCTCGAGACGTGAAAGATCTTTCAGAAACCTCAGGTCTGATCTGCCTGCCATCTTTGCTGACGAACAGGAGCTCAACTGCTCCATGGTTTCTTGCATGGACTTCAGTTCCTTTCTTGATTGCAGGAGTCTGCTCCTGGAGTAGTTGGCGGTTTGTCTGTAGTGGGTCTTCGCAAAGAGGAGCCTTAGTTCCTCCGGGGTATACTCAGAGAGAGCATCACGGATCTTCACAACGTTGCCAAGCGATTTGCTCATCTTTACTCCGCCCACATTCAGCATGCCAGTGTGCATCCAATATTTGACAAAAGGCTTCTTGTCGCTCAACGCTTCTCCCTGTGCTATCTCAGCCTCGTGATGTGGAAAGATGAGTTCGGCGCCACCTATGTGGATGTCATACGATGGGCCAAGATACTTCGCGGATATCGCAGTGTCCTCTATGTGCCAGCCCGGTCGGCCTTTACCCCAAGGGGAGTCCCATAGTGGACCCTCGTCGAACTTTCTCCAAAGTGAGAAATCCTCAGGATGATGCTTTGTTGAGCACAACTCCAGCCGTCTGAGTTTCAGATCTGTCTTGCTTTGATGAGAAAGCTGCCCGTATGATGGTGACTTCGAGACATCGAAGTAGACTCCGGTGTCGGTTTCATACGCGTAACCGGTTGAGATCAACTGTTCAATCTGCGCAATCACATCTGGAATGTGGTCTGTCGCTCGTTCGAACCTGTCGATCGTCTGAATTCCAAACGCCTTGATGTCATCTAGGAATGACTGCTCGAATTCGTTGGCTATGTCCTGAGTGCTCCTCCCCGTCTCTTCAGACTTCTTGATGATCCGCTCGTCGATATCTGTGATGTTCATGACAAAGTAGGGTCGATAGCCTCTGAAGCGAAGATATCTAACCATCATGTCAACAGCAAGGTAGGTTCTCGCATGCCCCAGATGCGCATAGTCATACACGGTAGGCCCGCACACGAAGGCCTTGATTTCTTGCCCACATGGATTCGGCAGGTCTTCCTTGCGCATTGTATATGTGTTGAAGATCCTGGGCAAGATGGCTCGATCTACTCCACGCCGATGTGGGCACTCCACAACCATGTCGTCGCTTCTATCATTTTCTCCGACGGACCACGGGACGCTCCAGAACGCGATCCGTGCACTTGAAAAGCCGAGAAGTTGGACATCTGAAACGGTCAGTCGGCTTGAAGATCGTTTTTCATGAGAAGTACTTTGAGGTCTACAGCAATGACCCGGCTTCGGAAGAAGGAAGGCTAGATGGCGCCTACGATGTCTTAAAGGACAATTACAGGTTTGAGAAGCCACGGCCTGCACAGGATGAAGATCTGCTCCTCGCGCATGGCCAAGCCCATATTGAGCATGTCAAGCAGGACGCGCACCTGCACAAAGCAGCATGTCTTGCTGTCGGAGGCGCCATTCAGGCGTCTGAAATCGCTCATGCCGGCGAACCGACATTCGGACTAGCAAGACCACCTGGACATCATGCAAGCCCGAATTCCTGCTGGGGATTCTGCTTCTTCAACAACATCGCAATCGCCATTCGAAGACTTATTGACGTGTGTGGAGTCTCCAAAGCCCTGATTGTCGACTTCGATTTGCACTTTGGAGACGGAACTAGCAACACGTTTGCTGGAGATCCACACGTCGCGTATTATCACATGGGCCCAAGCGTCGATTCGCTTGGAGCATTCCTTTCATCTGCGGGAAATTTCGAGATGCTTGCAGTTTCAGCTGGATTCGATAGAGGAGTCGCGGATTGGGGCGGAACACTAACCGACGGAGACTACAGGGAGATCGGAGAACTACTGAAGCGATTCTCAGAGGAAAAGTCGAAGGGGAGGAGGTTTGCGGTACTTGAGGGCGGGTACAATCACAAGACTCTTGGGATGTCGATTCTCAGTTTCCTGAGAGGGTTCGAATAGCCAGAGACTTCGCGCTACATCCAACACAGTGTCTAGAGGCGTAGTCGCTCGCGAAGTCGGATTTGTTACTTAGGCTTATATCCGCATGGGGACCAATACCTACATTCTTAAGGGAAAATACTATGAGAATTCGATTGAATAGGACAGCAATAACAACCGTACAAGCTGTCGCAATCATCGTCATCCTCATCGTCGCCGCTGTAGCGGCATACTACCTCACACTTCCGCCACCGCCACCTCCAACGAAGGGAAAGCTTGTGCTTGACTGGTGGTATGAATCATCAGGGCACTATCCACAGAGCGCGGACCTAGCCGCAGTATTCAAGTCTCAAATGGAGGCGACGGGAATAATCACCGTCAACTTGCACGCTGCGGACTGGCCGAGCTACAAGCAGAATAGAGACGCACAAAGCATGCAGGTCTACGTATACGGGTGGTACCCGGACTATGTCGACCCGGACAACTACGTTCAACCGTTCCTTCACTCAGTAGGAGGCGGATGGCTCAATACGGGATACAACAACCCAGAGATGGACGCACTCATCACCCAAGCACGGTCAATAACGGACCCAACACAGAGAGGTCAATTGTACGCTCAGATCCAAGAAATCATGGTGAAGGACGCGCCTATTATTCCAGTCTACCAAGGAAAGGCATGGGCTGTCACAAAACCAGATGTCACCGGTGTTAACCTAGACATCACACAGAACATGTACTATTGGCTAATCACTCCACCTCAAGGCAAGGATACACTCATCGTCGGCACAACTGACTCAATTGAAACGAGCTTAGATCCAGCAGAAGTGTGGGACTTCTTTGGTGCAACAATGATCTACACCCTAGGCGCCCCGCTCGTATACATCAAACCTGGATCCGCTGCAGGGCCGAATGACTTCGTTCCTGCACTTGCCACGAGTTGGTCCACAAGTGCCGACGGTCTGACCTGGACCTTCGACCTAAGACAAGGGGTGAAGTTCTCCGACGGCACGGAGTTCACTTCGGAGGCGGTCAAGTACAGTCTCGACAGAAACATCGGCCTAGCGATGCCTGACGGTCCACAAGTCGGACTGGACTACGCCGGCCTCATTGCGAAAGTGGAAGCACCTTCAAAGTACCAAGCAGTCATCACACTGAACTATCCATTCGCGCCATTCCTATCGCTCATGGCCTTCTCAGGGTCGTTCATCGTCAATCCAAACCGTGCACCTAACACACCAGGACAAGCGGTCCAGTATACCGAAGGAAACGCACTTGTGAGCAATCCAAACGACTTGGGACCGTACGTCCTGACAGAGTGGACGCGAAAGGGTGGAAAAGACTACGAGATGAAGCTTGACGCAAACCCGAACTACTTTGGCACGGCAGACGGCTACCCCAAGGCCAAGCAGGTCATCATGAAGTTCTACAGCGATGCGACTGCTCTGGCATTGGCAATCAAGTCTGGAGACATAGACATGGCTTTCAGGCAAATCACTGCTACCGACATCAAGAGCATGCAGTCGGACCCCAACCTCAAGGTTTGGGAAGGCACAGGCGCATTCATCCAGTACATCTGCTTCCAGGAACGAATGGCACCTTTTGACAATCCGAAAGCCAGGCAAGCCATCGCAGCAGCTCTCAACAGACAGGAACTAGTGGACACAGTGTTCCTGGGTCAAGGAGTTCCGCTCTACAGCATGATACCCAACGGCATGGCATTCCACCAAGACGCATTCAAGACACTGGGCGACGCAAACACCCAATTGACTGTGAGTATACTGCAGGAACTGGGCTACGGTTAGAGTGAGTATCAGCAACTCTTAACTACGTAGCCCTCTTCTCCCCTTTTTTCATGTCTCTCCGTTCTTACATCATCGCCAGAATTCTGCTTACGATTCCAATGGTCATGCTACTCCTGACCTTCGTATTTCTCCTCGTCAGAGTCCTCCCCGGAGATCCTGCTATGCTTCATTTCGAGAAACAGGTGAATCCTAAGGTCTTGCTTGAGTTCAAGCAAAAGCTCGGTCTTGACAAGCCGATTGAGATCCAATACTTCGAATACCTAGCCGGCTTGTTGAGAGGAGATTTCGGAAAATCTATGCAGGACTTTTCACCTGTTTCACAGCAGATCTTCTCGGCATTTCCTGCGACTTTGGAGCTTGCGATCTGGGCAGCGATGATCATGATTCTCGTTGGTGTCGTGTTGGGCGTGCAGGCTTCCCGATCATACAATTCCTTGTCCGACCATTCCATTCGAGTCTTTGGCACAGTCTCGTATGCGATTCCCGTCTTCTTTCTCGGAGAAGTCATGATAATGATCTTCGCGATCTATCTTCATCTCTTGCCAGCAGGAGACAGAATCTACGCGGGTATGACGCCTCTAGGATTGACTATCGGTGACCTGCATCTACGCACAGGACTCTTCGTACTAGACAGTATCCTCGAAGGAAACTGGACGAAACTCGTGATGTCCCTTCGGTATCTACTCTTGCCATCGCTCACATTGGGCACGGCTCTCTGCGGAATCTTCGTCAGGTTGACAAGAGGGAACATGCTGGAGACCCTGCAACTTGACTTCGTCACTGCAGCGCGAGCTAGAGGGATTAAGGAACGAACCGTGGTATACGGATATGCTCTTCGAAACGCGTTCCTTCCAATACTTACAATGATGGGACTGCAGTTTGCTGCTCTATTGGCCGGAGCCGTCCTGACAGAAACTACCTTCTCTTGGCCTGGCCTTGGCAGATATCTTGTGGACAGGATTACGTTCCGGGACTACACTGCAATTCAAGGTGTCGTTGTTTTCTTTGGACTCGTGGTCGCGATGGTCAGTCTGGCGGTCGACGTCATCTATGCGTATCTTGACCCGAGGATCAGATTCTAGGAGGTCTTGCGATGAATAATGAGAAAGTTCGAGGGCGAATCGTGGTTCAGTTCCTTCCTGGCTTGACTCGTCTTGCAAGACGGGGCATGGCGGGATGGGCAATCCTGATTGGAGGAGTAATCGTCGTCGCTCTGGCGATCATGACATTGGCTGCTCCATGGATTTCTCCTTACGACCCGATCGCCATTAATGTCGGACCGCTCCTCTCGCCTCCTACGTCTGGGTATCCACTCGGTACAAATCATCTCGGCCAAGACATGCTCAGCAGAGTGTACGCCGGCGGAGCGATAATGTTCCAAGTGGCAATCCTGTCCGTGATCGTTTGTCTGGCTATCGGCGTTCCAATAGGCCTCTTCGCTTCATACACAGGCGGATACGCCGACAAGCTCGCTTCTCTTGTGATGGACAGCATCTACGCTTTCCCCGGCTTGGTGCTCGCGATCGCAATTGCGGCAACGCTGGGGCCGGGCGTTGTCAACATGGCTCTGTCGATTGCAGTTGTGTACATTCCATCGTACTTCAGGATCATCCGCAGTCAGGTCCTGACGATCAAGGAACTACCGTATGTAGAAGCGGCTCGCACTATTGGGGCGACGGGGAGGACTACTCTCTTCCGTTACATCCTTCCAAACGTCATTCCGTCTATTGTTGCGATTGCGACGATAAACTTCGCAGACGCGATCCTGACGGCGGCGGGCCTAACCTTCGTTGGCCTTGGCTTGCCTGTTTCCACACCTGACTGGGGATGGGATCTCACCTATGGAAGAAGACTCCTCACAAGCGGAGCGTGGTGGGTGATAGCATTCCCAGGTCTTATGGTAGTCCTACTTGCTTTGGGTTTCACGCTAATGGGAGAAGGACTTAGCGAGCTCTACAATCCGCGTCTTCAAAAGTGAGTCGATGAACATGCCTCTACTCGATATTCAGTCACTGGTTGTGCAGTACCACACGTTTGCAGCGAATGTGAAAGCAGTTGACCGTGTCTCCTTGCGTATGGAGAAGGGCCACACACTCGGTCTGGTAGGAGAGTCTGGATGCGGCAAATCGACGCTCGGCCTATCGACTCTGCGCCTCGTGCCTCCGCCCGGCAAAATCACAGGCGGTCACATAACCCTCGACGGTATCGACGTAGTCAGCTGCTCCGATGAGGAAATACGCCGAATCAGAGGAAAGCGAGTTGGCTACATTTTCCAAGATCCGATGACCTCACTGAATCCTGTCAAGAAGATCAGCAATCACTTTGTTGAGATGATCCGGACTCACGAACCGGAGGCCAGTGAAGAGGATGCACTGAAGCGAACGAGAGAAGTGCTTGGACGACTGGGCATACTTCCTGAGAGAATGGACGATTTTCCCCACCAGTTCAGCGGCGGAATGAGACAGAGAGTCATGATCGGCTTGGCTCTGGCCCTCGGACCTGATCTCCTGATCGCTGATGAGCCAACCACATCATTGGATGTCATAGTCGAGGCACAGATCATAGAGCTGCTAAAGGAACTGAAGGAAAGCCTGAAACTCACGTTGATTCTGATCACACACAACATAGGCATAGTGGCAGAAACAGCAGATCGCGTCGCTGTCATGTACGCAGGAAGACTTGCCGAGCTCGGCGAAACCGATGGCCTATTCGAGAAACCAATGCACCCGTACACGCAGGCACTGCTCAACTCTGTTCCGAACATCACGAAGAAAGGGCAGGTCCTGTCCTGGATTCCGGGCGCACCGCCAGATCTAGCTCAACCGCCTCCCGGTTGCCTGTACCATCCGCGATGCCCACATGTCTTCGATCGTTGTCGGAAAGAAGAACCACATCTCCTGAGACATGACAGCTCAGAAGTCGCATGCCACCTTTACGACAAGAGGTAGATGAGATTGGAGAATATACTCGAAGTCAGGAATCTCACGAAGCACTTTCCGGTCGAGAAAGGCATCCTAGACAGACTCTTCACTTCTCAGAAGAGCTACGTGCATGCAGTGGACGACATCTCATTCTCAATGAAGCGCGGCGACATCCTAGGACTCGTGGGCGAGAGTGGCTCCGGAAAGAGCACAACAGCGAAACTGTGCCTCAAACTGATCGAACCCACATCCGGCAGTATCCTTTCCGAGGGAGTCGACATCGCCAAGATGCGCGGGGAAGAACTTCGCAAGTTCAGGAGGAACATGCAGTTGATCTTCCAAGATCCAACTGCGTCACTAAGCCCACGCATCAAGATCGGTGACGCCATAAAGCATGCGTTGACGTTCCAAAAGCTTGGAACACCAAGCGATCAGACCGAGCGAACGCGAGCTATTCTCGAACGAGTTGGCCTTAAGCCATGGGCCAACTTCTACGACCGCTATCCGCACCAGCTGAGCGGAGGACAAAAGCAACGCGTAGTCATCGCTAGAGCATTAGTGTTGAATCCCAAATTTGTGGTCGCAGACGAACCGATTGCAATGGTAGACGTCTCAGTCAGAGCACAGATCCTCGAGTTGATGCTCGAGCTGAAGAAGGAATTCGATCTATCCTACCTCTTCATAACGCACGATTTGGCGATGGCCAACTACGTTTGCCGAAGCATCGCGATCATGTACTTGGGCAAGATAGTGGAAACGGGCCCCAAGGAAGAAGTGTTCGGGAAACCGCTTCATCCATACACCCTAGCTCTGTTGTCGTCAATCCCCGTTCCCGATCCGAAAGCTAAACTGGAACGCATAATTCCCAGGGGCGAGATCCCAAGTCCGATCAATCCGCCCAAGGGATGCCGATTCCATCCTAGATGCCCTTACGCACAAGCCGTCTGCTCAGAACGTGAACCACAGCTCGAAGAGACCGAACCTAGCCATATGGTAGCGTGCTTCTTCCCGCGAACATAGCTGACTTTGCCAGTTGCGCGGTTCGATCGAGGGAAATGCTCACCGACGTGATCTAGAATTGGCCACGCCTGGGCGAGCGGAAGCATGACGGAATTGCCAAGTCGAGAGTGTGCCTGCGGCAGCAGATGTTGCCGGGTGCCCTCATTTTGTGCGGAGATCTACGAACTTTCCTCTCTTGGTGAGTTCTACTTCGACCTCGTACGAGATTGAGCCCTGGGTACATTTCAGGGTCACAACATTGTTCCCGTTCGGAAGGGACTTCACAGGGGGTACATTTTCGCCTTTCGCGGATTCCGACACTCTAAAATGGAGCTCGTCTAGAGCACGTTTCACGATTTCCTCTTCCGGCATACTCATGTATGTCACGCCTTGAACCGGTTTCGGCCCGTCCCGTATGACGGATTCATATTATAGTGTTGCTCAAGATTCCGAACACAGTGATTACACGTGGAAGAGCCTAAAGACACACATCCCGACCGTCGAGACTCTAGTCTGATCTGCTTGCTTGGTGCGAGGCAACATGGAACCTACCAGTAAGACCGTTGACCGGCTCATCCAAGAGTACAAGATCAATACAGACTCGACGAAACTCGTCAAGACCAAGAAAAACAAAGTCAGCAAAAGCACAAGAATCTTCAAACTGGACCGAGCGGCGCCACCCACATTCATTATTGATACACCAATGGCTCGAGAGATAGCATGCTATCCTCACTTGGTCGGCGAGTCGCTCGAGCAAAGATCTCGCAAGGCCGCAGCCGAAGCACTGCCAGCAATCCTAGAACTGTCAGGGGTGACCGGGAAACGCGGAGGCTGTGAGATCGTTTTCGAGCAAATACTACGAGCAGCCCCTGGATACAAACTGCAAGACGCTGCACCCAAGGTTCTTGGAAACTCGTATAGAACTGTCTACCTTCGCCCCCGCTACACACACCGATCATACCGTGACCATGATGGAACGATCCAGAGAGAGATCGAGATAGTTCATCAGGAATTCTCTCAGTTCCCAAAGGGAAAGAAGATTGCGCTTATCATGCAGGACACAGTAGCAAGTGGACGCTCGGGAGAAATCAGCATCAACGCTACGCTCAAGCATTGCCAAGAGTCCAGCTGCAGGATCGATAAGTGGATCCTCTATGGATTCATTTCCGAATACGGCCTTGACATACTGCACCGCATTGCAAAAGAGAACGACATCTCAATGTATGCATTCGCGATGGGAAACCTCACCACCCTCTCCACCAATAACTACGACATGCCCTTGTACGGAGTTGACGAAGCACACTGGCAAAAGACGCACACGATACGAAAGATTGGGAGCATAATAGACAGGACCAGTCTCAAGGAGTATGTCCCATGCTTTGTACCGGGATCGGATCAACCTGGCGACTGGTCTGCCAGACAGACGAAACTCTTCAATGGAGCTTCCTACGAGCCTGGAGATATCATTGGACACCTCAACAACAGCACCCGACTCATCAAGAGTCTCACCGAGATCGGGGGATTCGAGCCTTGGCAACAACGAATCGCTGAAAAGGAACTAGATTTTCTTCAGAAGGCTCTACGAAAGGAAAGCACAAGGCGAACAGCGTAATCGAGCCTAAGCCTCAGGCTGATCCTTGACTTTTCTGAACATCATCCAGAACATGGTCGTGTAGACGATGTAGAAGGCCGCTGTCGAGAATGGTGGCGCGTCAATCCATATCTTGTCGATCATGAAGCCGCCGACAGGTTGCCCAAACGAGTTGGGCAGATTCCAGAACAACTGAGCCACACCTGATGCGGTGGCGCGTTCCTTCTCATCCACCAATCGCATGATCAAACTATCAATAAGCGGCGTGTTCATGTTGATCAACGCTTGGCGTGCGATGAAGAAAGGCGTCGAGAACAGGAAGCTCGGCGACAAGGGGATGAGCACCAGAAGCGGAACTGAGATACCGGTTGTGACCACAATTCCCCGGACTCTTCCCAGATGTGAGGCTAGTCTGGGAGCTGCCAAGTATGCCAGCGCTGCAACGAGGTTCGACATAGCCTGCAGGGTTCCCATGGGACCACTGTCAATGCCAAATTTCTTCCAGAAATACACGGGGAACAATGGTATTGTGAGTCCGGCACCGAATCCGATGAAGATGTTCACGAGCATGAACTTCGCAATGATCCCGCGAGATTCCAAGCTGAATCTCGCTCTGCCCTTTCGCTCACTTCGAACCTCATGGACGAAAAACAACGGAACCGCAGGCAGCAGCGTCACCAGAGCGCCCACTGCCATCGTTGTTTGCAGGGCAACAAGTCTACTGAAGCCAAGCGAATCTGCCAGGACCGCTGGAAGCCAACCTGTCACAGACCCTAGTGACGAAGCAAAGGTACTCAGGAAGTAGGAGTAGCTAAAAATGGCTGTCAGGTGCTCGATTGGGACCGAGCCAGCAAGGAGCGCACCTGAAGATGCGAATGTCAAGGCTGCTCCAAAACCCGAGAGGGCTGCTCCTCCAATGATTGCCGGTTGGGAGGGGCTCAGGGCCATGATGAAGATTCCGAGGCTCATGATCACATAGCCGATCAGGTTGAATCTCTTCCGACCGAACGCGTCCGAGAGAATCCCTGCTGGGATAATGAATACGGTCATGGACACGCCGAAGACGGCGTTGACGGTGCCGACCCACGTGGCGTCGTAGCCGGCTGATAACAGGTAGAAGGGCAGTATCAGGAAGTAGAAAGCAAACGACACGCCGCCTATGAAAGATGAAGTCAGCAATAGCTTGGCGTCTCGACCAACTCCCTCCAACGCTCGCCCGATTGACAACGCCTTCATCTTCTCATGTCACCAGCCATGTCTCTTTTTGACGCCGTCGGACTTGGCATCCATCTCAGCGGTTTGCATTTCGGAACCACGGCTACCTCAATGACACCATTAAGCTTTGGATGATCGGTTCTACCCGAAGCCGAAGAAAACACCTGCACCGGCACGCACAGATCAGAGATCCTGACCATAACTGGGCGAGCGCAAGCTCCCGACTTCTGGTCGTGGAGTAAGCGAGCCCTTGCAGCTTAAATG
>JALHTB010000037.1 GCA_022865625.1 Candidatus Bathyarchaeota archaeon | reverse complement strand
CCGATACAGGAGGTTAGGCGGCGACGAGTCAGGCGCCCTCGTACTTGAAGAGCAGGCGCGTCTGGCCCTCTCTGATATTATGAACAAGATCCCGGCTGCACAGCAGAAGGCACAGCATGAGGCGACCATCCGAACCATCATAGTGATTCTCTACATTCCTGTCGTTGTTGCGCTCTCCACGTTCATCTTCTATGTGGCGCTCAGGACGTGGCGGTGGTATGAGAAGAGTAGACTCTTTGAGATGAGAATCGTTGAGAAGAAGAAGGAAATGGATTAGCTCGCGTGATCTTCGCTACTTGGTCGCCTTCGTTGCGGTGGCGACGCTTGTCACATCCAGCGTAGCGTACGGAATCCTGAGACCTCCGCGGTCGGAACAATTCTTTGCGATGTGGATTCTCGGATCAGAGGGCCTAGCGGAGAAGTACTATCCTGAAGACGACCCGAACCTAAAGGTCGGTCAGGAGGTCAGTTGGACATTGGGAGTTTATAATCACATGGGCTCTCTCCAGTACGTCGTGGTCCGCGCGAAGCTCCTGAACTCAACCATCGCGGGTCCCGACGAACTGACCGGCAGACCGAGTCCTGTCTCTCCGATCTTCGAGTTCACCAGAGTTCTCGCCGACAACGAAACTTGGCTCATGCCTTTCAAGTGGCGAATTGAGAACCTCGGCCCCGAAGATGGAGGCATCACTCTCACGGGGCTATGGATCAACCAAGAGTATTTCAGCGGAGGGCTGGCTACAGCTTCCTCCGGCTCCAACTACAGGTTCGTATTCGAACTCTGGTTCCACGATGAGACGTCTGATGCTCTAGCTTTTACTTGGGTGTCAGGCGACTCAAAGCACTCCGTTTGGACGCAGATGTGGTTCAATGCAACCGGAACCGGTGTTGTATAGCGGCGGACTACGACTCTGCGGTTAGACGAGTTTCCATCCTCTTGACAGTGTAGTTGACTGAATCGAGAATGAATCCTGTGAATATGGATAGGATGCCCGTAAACCAGCAAAAGATCGATACAAGTGCGCGGCCGAGCATTCTGAAGGTTCCTTGCGTGACGTACTCCGTGACTACGGGCCAAGCTGTGTAGAACCCCACCGCCAACAGCACGAGCCCGATTCCGGTGAACAGCAGTAGAGGGTCATAGTCCCTGAGCATCTTTATGCTCGCCCAGAATATCGCAGGCCCCGCAAAGGCGGGTTTCAGCTTGCTCTTGCCTATTCTTCGTCTGTAGGAGATCCCAACCTCAACAATCCTCAGATTGAGCTTCGATGCTTCACCCAAGATCTCGCTGCAGAAGGGAAAGCCTCTTTCGGATAGTGACATTCGTCTGAAAACATCCTTTCTGAAGGCTTTCATGCCACTCTGTGAGTCCTTGATGCGCGTAGTGAAGAACAGGTTTCCAACCCACGTAAGAATGTGGTTGCCGACCCTGTTGGTAATCGTCATGGCTCCTTTCTCGATGTCAGCGAACCTGTTGCCGTTTACGAGGTCAGCTTCACCGCTCAACAAGGGTTCAACAATCCGGTGTAGGTCCTTCGGGTCGTATGTCCCGTCCCCGTCGAAGAAGGCGATGTACTCGCCTCGGGCCCAATAAAATCCCTGCGTGAGTGCTTGCCCAACTCCGCCTTGGCCTATCTGTTTGACGAGTTTCGCTCCTGCCCTTATGGCTTGTGTGGGAGTATTGTCTGTGGATGCGTCCACGACTATTACTTCGTGGTCGACTCCCTCAAGCGACTTCTTGCAGTTCTCCACAATCGCAGCAATGGCGTCTTCTTCGTCCTTCGTAGGAATGACGACTGAGATACTAGGTGCCAACACTCTCACGCTCTCTCGATTTCCAGCCTGGGCCCCCAGAAATCATCAGGCTCAGAGATGTTGGCCCCAGCTATTTCAACAGTTGGCTGGCTTTGATTCTGGAAACTGAGCCTTTCACAAGCCCACGCCCGCGACCACAAGAGCCGGATCACAGGATTCACAAAGATGTGAGAAAGGCACATAACTCTCTTCGCTTGTGGTCTCACTGGCTCTTGGACCATTGAGATGACGGGCTCACATTGGGAACTGCTCAGCTCAGGAAAACCAATACGGGGCTCAACTGGGTCTCGCATGTTGTGGCATATGCCTTCGCTCTTCATTTCCTGCTCGGATCCTTTTCGGTGCTGAATGCGCTAGAGTTGAGCTTCTTCTACTACTTTCCCAGGAGAATACAGCTTACACTAGTGGATCCTCGCACGGATATCTTCGTGTGGGCCATCTCCGCTGCATGCGTCTCGATCCTAGCGATCTGGTTCTGGAAGGATAGTAGGACAAAGGGTGTCCAAGCTGTCATAGGCCTCATGACGATAACCATTGTTCCGTTCCTGCTTCTTGGCCCTAGCACGGATCCTCTCCACAAAATAGCTGTGTACCTATTGTTCACCGTTGGGACGGTAAACTTCGGGTATAATGCTCGTGCGCCCGAGATTTCATTGGGGCTTCCAAAGAGCATCTTCGTGTCGAGAGTGCTGGTCTACGTGCTGGTGACTTTCATGGCGATTGAGATCTCTTCGGCGGTTCACTACGTCCTGCGAGCGTTTGATCCGATGACTTCAGTAGGTCGGATAGATGCTGGGATCGAGCTGCAGTTATCCTACGTCTCGAACGGCTTGCTTCCTTGGCTCTATGTGGCGTTTCTCTTCTCTTGGGCATGGGTTCCCATCGCCTACAGGGTCATGTCCAAGGTTCGAATCTTCGGATCAGGTTCGACAACGGCGCCTCTGCGCAGTTTCTCGATGCTTGGTGGATCCTCTGCTGATAGCCGCCTCAAAGCCTTGCTTGATCCAAGAGTTCTTGCGCTGCTGGCAGTTGCGATTTTCATCGGCTACTACCCGTACTTCCAGAACCCACCATGGCT
>JALHTB010000196.1 GCA_022865625.1 Candidatus Bathyarchaeota archaeon | reverse complement strand
TCTCGCCTCTTCACTCACGTTGAGCGCACCTGGGGACAGGCTGAGAGAGCACCGGTATTCCCAAGCACAAGACATCCCAGTGGAAGTGAAGGCTCTGCTCGCGTCACTTGAACAAAGGATGACTCCCGAGGATTTGGAACGCCTACATGAAGCCTTGAGGGGAGTTGCCGGTCTTCCGCTTGGAGGAGAAGATTCGCTTCGAGACTATCTCTTGGCACTCTCGGACTTCTCTGACCACATGGCCGAAATAGATACGGGAATCCGTAAGGTGCGCGCGTCCTTGGACTCCGGAGACTACCCCCAAGCAAGAGCAGAACTTGATCTCCTGCAGGAGCTGAGAAACGAGACGAAACCTGCTCCTCGCTCTCTTCGTGGTCTCCTCGATTGGGTGGCCGATGAGTACGAGATCGACACAACCACTCAACTGGAAAAGATAGACGAACTAGACGTGCTCCTCCAAACATACACGAAACTGATCAATCAGATGAACGCAGAACTAACGGCACAGCAGAGTCTTGTCCAGACGACGCTGAGCCTTGGCACGTCAAGTGCAGATGTATTCATCGAAGAGACCCTCGTTGTCTACGGCTACCTCAAGGCCGAGAATGGAACCGCCCTTGCTGGAAAGAACATCACAATATCATGGGGCCGGGACCTTGCAGTTCTTGCAACTACCAATTGGCAGGGCAAGTTCGAGGGTGAGATCTCCTTTCAGGCAGGATTTCCAGCCGGGTCAGCCCAGGTAGAGGCAAGCTTCCAGCCTGAAGGCTCAGACTCGCTAGTCTACCTCTCGTCCAAGTCGCAGATCGCTGTCAGCGTAAGATATCAGCCCACTGTGATCACTGCCGATGTCTCTCCCACAAGTACCGCAGTTCTGGGCTACGTTGATGTCAGAGGCAACCTGTCGAGCACAGGTGAAGTGCCCCTGGCATCTCATACCGTCACGGCACTGCTGGATGGATCGTTCTTGCGAAATGTGAGCACGAACGATACCGGCTGGTTCACGTTTAGCTTCGAAGTCCCGCAGACTCTCAGCAGTGGGACGCACGTTGTCACGTTGACCTTTGCGCCGACCGGTCGGTTTGCAGGATCCCATCTGACTTTGCCTTTCTCTGTGAACTACTTGGAGACGCAGCTCAACATCGACGTGGACCGCACAACACTGTTGTCGGGATGGAAGCTAGCGGTCAATGGAACTGTGGCGTATCCGAACGGAACAGAACCGAAGTACGGAAACGTGACGATCTTCATCGACAGTATCCCCTACCAAAACTCAACAGTCAAGGATGACGGATCATTTGTTTCCATCATCGAGCTTCCGATTGGGCTTGGCTTCGGCTCCCATTCGATTGCAGTCGAGTACAACCCGGTGGAACCCTGGGTGCAGAAATCCCAAGCATCGACGCAGGTAGGTGTCTACAACACTCCTACGGTCATAATCGCTGCAGTAGGGATTCCATCCGCTACCTCCATTGGAGTCTACTTGGTGAGAAAGCGAAGAAAAGCGACGGCACCACTACCGACTGTGCCTGAACCAGAAGCAGCAGAGCCCTCGCTGAAAGAGGAATTCACCCGCGAGAAGCTCATCTCCATGGCAGAGCAAGATGGAGACGACGCCTCAATAGTGAAAAGATCCTTCAGGCTCGCACAGACCCTGATAGATCGAGAAATCGGCGAATCGCCTCGGCAGAGCGAAACACATTGGGAATACTTCTCCCGAGTTGCACAGGCATCGCCCCAGATCAAAGAATCGCTCAGACGCCTTGCGGAACTCTACGAGCTAGCTGAGTACAGCCCATACCCAGTCGAGAGCGCCCAAAGAGAAGAAGCGAAACAGATCCTGCTGAAGATTCGAGAAGAATTGTGAGCTGTGAAACAAGCGTGCGGGTGTCGCGCAGAAGGACCCTCGTATTTGCGGTCGTCCTATCTGCAATCCTGATGGTCTCGTTGGCATATGTTTGGCCGATCCAGGAGCCGTATCACCCACTCAACGAGGGATGGGACGGGTGTAGCAAGATCGTCGGCACAGCCCAGAACAGGACGTTCATACTTACTTATGACGAACTTACCCCCAGTGGATCGCAGCTGTTGGCGATCATAGGTCCGAATAGAGAGTTCTCTCAAAGTGAGACTTCGCACATAAGGAGCTTCCTAGATTCTGGCGGAACCGTACTGCTCGCGGATGGTTTTGGGACGGGAAACGGCCTGCTTAAGGCTCTTGATGTGTCGGCAAGGTTTTCGAAGATCCCGATAGCAGACCTACTCTACTACAGCAAGGAACCCAGCTTTCCTATCATCACCGACTTTTCGCCCAGTCCAGTCACCGTCAACATCGCGGCGTTGTTGCTGAACCACCCGTCGTACATTGAGATTTCGAACTATAGTTCAGTAACCAAACTCGCATCGTCTTCACCCTTCTCCTTTGTTGACCTGAACGGTGACAGCAGACCTGAGCCTAACGCGACTATCGATTCCTACCCTGTTCTAGCCTCGACTAGCATTGGACGGGGATCATTGATCTTGGTCTCCGACCCGAGCATCTTCATGAATGAAATGATCGACTTGTACGACAACATGCAACTCTTCAAGAACCTGTTGAATATGGGACATGGCTCACTCATTTTCGACATCGATCATCTAGAACGAGCGCCTCTGACTGACGAGAGAATTCAGTTCAAGAACGCAGTCAACTCAATACGGGATCTTGTACTCTTCTCCCCAAGCGGTGTCTACATCCAGCTTCTCACTGTAGTAGGCATCATCTTGGGATTCTCGATCCGGCTCTCACGA
>JALHTB010000195.1 GCA_022865625.1 Candidatus Bathyarchaeota archaeon | reverse complement strand
GGTTAGTTGGGCAGCCTCGGCACAATGACGCCGATACTTGCGCCCATCCGCAGACAGGGTGCCCTTGGGGCGCCCGAGGTGTTTTTCATCATCAATGCGCTTCAGTCTCCGCCAATCCATCCGAAGCACAAGCCCTCATCGACTGCCTCAGGATAGGACATCTTTCCCTTCCCGGTGTGCTTCTTGTAGAAAACCAGTCATGCCTCCTTCTCCCTTGAGTGATTCCTCTTCAGCCAGGAGCGCCATTCGTCCCTTGCGAGGTTTCGGAACTTTCTCAAAGAGTCGGCATCATTTGTCATGAAATCACCCTTGAGAATGACATCCACAACAGTCTACTAGGCTTGAGAGTTGTCACGGGCATGCTTGGATGTGTGAACTCTCAATAGTCTGAATGCGAGTTGAACCGCAGGGCCGATGGCAATAGCGAAGATGATCGTTCCCAGCCACAATGGTCCTCCAAGTAACCACCCTACGACAGCTGCAGTTGACTCAAGGAGCGTACGCGACCAACGCACGCTAGTCTTGCCTATCCGTGATAGAGCAAGCATCAAGCTGTCTCGCGGACCCGCTCCAGCATCTACTCCAATATATATCGCAGTCGCGAATCCCATGACCAACGTCCCCAGGAGGAGATATGCAATCTGAACCCAGAAGATGCTGGGAGTAGTGGGTACAAACGGTTTGAGCGCGTCAACCCATACGCCAATGAATATCATGTTCATAATCGTCCCCCAACCCAGCGGCTCTCCAAGAATCATGTTCACGAGTACGGCTATGAATGCCACGCCAATGCTGGCCTCACCAAGTGAGATTGGAAAGTGGTGAGTAAGTGCCATGTGCAGAACATCCCACGGACCGAGACCCAGGTTCGCCTGAACCATCATGTTAATTGACAAACCGAATAGCATGAACCCAATCTGAATCACGAAGAAGTCGTATGCGAACCGTCTCCAGCCCATCCAATTGAACTTGAAGATCTCTCTGGCCACGAATCTCACCGGAGGATGATGCGCGCGTTTCCGTCTCAGCAGTATAGAAAGATGACTCGATTCTCATCTAATGGTCCACGGATACTCAAGGGGGCTGCTAGCGGATTCCTCCCTGCCCCAGTTGCCGCCTTACTGTAACCAAACCCAGACATGCGAAGTCACAGTACATTCTTTCCTGCTCCCATGCCAGGCGGATTACTTCTGGGAGCGCTGGCATCCATGCACTATCACCACGAGATGCCGCTCGGAAACCTCGTGCCATGCAATTCTCCGCATTGTAACATGCCCGAGAGGGAAGAATAGCGCAAGCTCATGTCCTCTGTGAATGATAGGTTCCCAACGTAGTTGGGGGGACGAATCCCCAGCAGCTTCTCTCACGGAAGCCAAATGATCGAAATCGAGCGAGTTAGCCTGCGTCACGTTAGAACTGTTTCAGCTTCTCGTCTATCCTGTCTGCCAGTTCAGTGACCTTGTCGAACTCAGCTTTCTTAGGCGGGCCTTTGACCTCGACTACGCCCAGCACCTCGATCTTCGTTCCTTCAAGGATGCCTTGGAGCGCCTTCACGGCACCTCCCGACCAGCCATATGAGGTGAGCACAGCTGCATACCTGGTCGGCGCTCTCAGCGCCTTGAGTAGCATGGTCGCATATGCGGCAACTGGGTGTACTCCGCCAAGCACCGTTGGTGCACCCACGACGACGACGGGCGTATCGACGAGCTCCTTTGCGATGTGGCCGATCTCCGTGTTCGGTATGTCGAACAGCTGGACGGTGATGTCCTTCTTCACGAGCGCATCCCTGAGGGCCAGCACCATCTTCTCGGTGCTTCCCCACATCGAGACATAAACGATCATGACTTTTCTCTGGAACTTCTCGCTGGTCCATTTCGCGTACTCGTCTAGGATGACCTTCGGTTCCCTCCAGATCATGCCGTGTGAGGGCGCAATCATCTTCGGCCCAAGCTTCTTGACCTTCTCGATCGCTGTCTGGCCAGGTTTCCTGAATGGCATCATGATCTCGGCGAAGTACAGCTTTGCCATGTCGAGCGTGTTCTCGTTGCCATACTCGTCCGCGTAGAACTCGCCCACTGCCAGATGCGATCCGAAGAAGTCGCAGGGGAACAGTATCTTGTCCTCCTCAAGGTACGTGAATATCGTCTCCGGCCAGTGCAACCAGGGGGCGTCCACAAACTTCAGCGTCTTGCCGCCGAGGTCTATCACGGAACTCTCGTCGACGACCATGATTCTCTCCTCGGGTATGTCGAAGTACATCATCGCCGCCTCCTTACCCTTCAAGCCGGCAACGAGCTTCGCATTCTTCGCAACCGCCAACACGTCTCTGGCTGCGTTCGCGTGGTCTGGCTCGGCGTGGTTCATTATGACGTAGTCTACCTTGGCGGGGTCGATGCGTTCTGATATCTTATCCAAGAGCTCCTTCTCGAACCCTGGATTCACAGTGTCTACCAGCGCGGTCTTCTTCGATCCTACGATAAGGTAGGCGTTGTAGCTGGTACCATGTGGGAGCGGTATCAGTCCGTCGAAGAGTCTTCGGTTGTGGTGCTTCGCGCCTACCCAGAAGACGTTGGGAGCAATCTCCTTTGATCCCATTGGCAAGGGCACGATCTCACTCTCCTCGGTTTGTGAATGAGTCAGGGGTAATTAGACTTAGCGAGCAGGAAGACAAACCAACCCGTACAGTGAATCCTAACCGGTATCCCCATGACCCCGCCAAGCTTCACTGACGTTGTTGACCCACTCTTCTCGACTTATCGAGTCACCATCAGGGTCATTATCTGGAATTGGCGATCATTTCCGGAATACTAATGTCAAGTGGCCCTGTCGCAACCTTTCGAAACACTAATTGGCAGGAACTCGAAATCACCCGGATGTTCTGGAACCTGCGTAAGTACCAGTGTGCAGGATTCCACACCCAACAGGATAAAGGCTAGAATGGCAAGAAAAGAATGAGGCGGATTGAGTTGTCGGTTAGGCTTGGCAAGATCATGGGGATTCCGGTAAGGATACACTACACGTTGTGGCTTGTGTTCATCCTGATAGCTTGGTCGCTGGCTTATGGCTACATGCCAAGTCAGTATCCCGGACTCGACACTGTCACTTACTGGGCAATTGGCATTGCATCGGCGATAATTCTCTTCGCTTCAGTGCTCGTTCATGAGCTCTCTCATTCCTATATTGCGAAGAAGAATGGGCTTCCGATAGGCAGGATCACGCTCTTCTTCTTCGGCGGAGTATCAGAGATGAAGGAAGAGCCTCGGGACCCGGGCTTGGAGGTCCGCATGGCAGCTGCAGGACCCCTCATGAGTTTTCTCATCGCCGTGGTGCTCGGTGCTTTCTGGTATCTGGCACCCCTCGCGAATGCACCTGTGGCCGTGACAGCGACGCTTGGCTATGGTGCATTGATAAACGCCATCTTGGGCGTCTTCAACTTGGTGCCCGCTTTCCCGCTAGACGGAGGAAGAGTTCTCCGCGGAAGCATCTGGGAGAGATCAAAGAATCTCATCGCAGCCACCAGGACGGCAACACGAGTCAGTGAAGGTATTTCGCTGCTCATGATGCTCGGAGGATTCGCAGCCATAGTCCTGGGAGACTTTGTCAATGGAATATGGATCGTCTTTCTGGGCTGGTTCATCAGATCGGGAGCCGAGACCAGTCTGCGACAGACACTGATCGGTGAGGCCTTGTCTGGCGTCACGGTTGGAGACATAATGACGCGAGATGTGCTGACGGTTCCCGGCAACATCACGGTTCACCAACTCGTGTCAGAGTACTTCCTTGTTCACCGCCATGGTGGTTACCCCGTTGTTGAGGATGGACAGGTACTGGGTATCGTCACGATGCAGTGCGTTCGGGCGGTCCCCAAGGAGAAGAGGGAGACTACCACAGTCAAAGATGCCATGATTCCCTGTGAAAACGCGGTGGCCGTCAAGCAATCGGCGTCTGCTCTCGACGCCATGAACATCATGGCTCGTCAGAACGTAGGAAGACTTCTAGTCTTCGACGGAGCACAGCTCCTCGGCATCGTGACTCGAGGAGACCTAATGCGTACGATTCGAACTAGACAGGAACTCAGAGAATAGTCGCAGGAGAGAGCCCTGGCGCTCTTGCTACTCTCTAGTCGAGTCCTAGGACAGAGAAACCGCCGTCCGAGACAGCTCTAGGAATCTTCAGACCGTCGCAATTCGAACCGTCTACAGGACCAGCAATCTCTGTGTACGCGCACCACGAGACCCCGACACACAATTCGACGGTATGAACGACGACGGACGAAAGCGATTTGAAAGAGTCCAAGAGAGAAGGAATCGACAGATAGGAGGAGAGAGCTTGAAGGAGAGAACAGCCAACAATGTTCATGACGCTTTCGTAGGAGAAGCGAAAGCATACCAGAGGCTCCTCATGTTTGCAAGAAAAGCGGAAGGAGAGAGTTTCGCTCAGATAGCTCATTTGTTCAGAGCTGTTGCGACTGCTGAAGGCGTTCACTCTCGCCGACACTTTGCCCTATTAGAATCAGTGGCCGACACACAGACAAATCTCGAAAGGGCTTTCCAAACCGAAAGCACTGTCAACGGTGTTCACTATCTGAGAATGTTGCAGGAAGCTGAGGAAGACGGAGAAAAGGCAGCCTCTTTGATATTCTCACAAGCCCGTGACGTTGAAGCCGAACACGCCGAACTCTACAAGAAAGCACTCGGTCACCTAATTGGTCAACGCAGCACAGAGTACTACGTATGCACGGTATGCGGACACATTGCAGACGGGATACTGCCTGACAAGTGCCCCATCTGTGGAGCATCAAGCTCGAAATTCGAAAAAGTACGATAGCTAGAATGCAGAACCAGCAGGTTCCACGTTATCGCGATGCGTTTGCCGCGTGCGCGCACCAACAGACCCACACACAAGAATCAAGACGTCAACACTTCTCAGTGCGTTTATTCGCCTTTGTTCGCCCAAACAATTTCTGTCGGCATCAGATGCCCTGCCAGCATGTACTGTCTGTTTACGTCCTTGAATCCGAGTTCCTGAAGGTATGGCACCAGCAGGACCGGCCTGCATCCGCCAAGCAACGAAGGCGAGCGCCTGTACACCCACTCGTATGGTTTCATGTTGTCATACCATCTGGAGCCCTTACTCAAGCCGACTAGAACTAGCCAACCACCGGGCTTCAAGAGTCTCTTGAATTCCAAGAGAACTCTGGGTATCGCAGCGGTATCCATCAAATCAAGCATGTAACTACTGAACACCAAGTCGAAAATAGCGTCACGGAAGGAAGTGTTTACTGCGTCGCCGACAATGAGATCAACCCTGTCGGACAGATTGCATCTGTGCAGGCGTCTGTGCGTCCTATTGGTCATCTTTTGGGAAATGTCGAGCGCGTAGACTTCTCCAGTATTCCCCACCTTCTTAGCTAGTTCCACCAAGGTTCTTCCGGTTCCAAACCCAGCCTCCAGGACAACGAAATTCTCTCTTGGGTGCGCGATGTCTAGGGCTTTCTTCAGTGAACCCTTCTCGTACCGAGTAAGAAGATCATAGATAGAACTAAAGGAATCATACAGAGTCCGAATTCTCTTGCCCGAGAGAGAAACCCGAACGTCCCCATGTATCACTGAAATCCCTTTCTAGAGCGTCTGCGAATAGTTGCTACTGTTTCCAATTCAGAGGATTTGTGTGACACACACCTTTCACTCATGGGTCGGCAAGCGGCGGCCGGAGGGCGACGTGACTAGGTGCCGCACTGATTTCTGCCACATCAAGGCCGCGAGATATCCTCCTGCGAGCCCGCTGATGGTACCTACGATGAGTATAGCGATCTCGAACATCATGTTGCGTGGGATCAGCTGAAACAGAAGAGTCGTTGTGTAATAGCTAGCCATCCCGACGAGCATTGTGCTGGCCGTTACAGCACCAATCAATCGGGTCCGATTGACTTCTCCCTCCTTCGATCGCACCCGTAACACGCTGCAGAAGCCATCCACAAGCAATCCGTAGACGATCGCGAACGAGACTGTGTAGATTGCCATCGGGGCCCGCCAGCCGGCAGTGAGAAGCCCGCCGACAACTGCAACCAACGTAGCCCCAAAAGGCGCGAGCATGATCGCACCTAGACCCAGAAACATCGCCTGAACTACGACGAGGACTTTATCGAAAGGTGACGGAAGAATTGCCTTGGAAATGAATACGACCGAGCCGAAGAGCGCTGCCAGGGCCACCTTTCTGCTTCGACTCAATCCGATTACTCACTCCATTACATGATTGACGAGATCATCAGTTAATAGCTCAGCAGTCATGGTCCCACGGGATTACTTGGGCCGCACCCAAAGCAGGGATTGCCCGGATTGTTCTCCAACTCAATTGCTCGTGTCATGGGTTATCAGCGAGTCCACGGTGATGCAATGAAGTCGATTGTGTTGGCAGCTGACCTATCTGCTATCACCCCTCATTGTTGGTGCAATTCTTCATCCAGGCAAGAAGGGCCGTCTGGGGGACACCTCCCCTAGCCCGTCTGATTCATTTTGCCTGTAAACGTCGAGTCCAATCAGATAGCGCAACGAGGAGATCTCGGACAAGTCCACGCGTGGTTTCATCTGTAAGTCGCCCGCTGGCATCAAACTTCTCCTGAGCACGCATCACCAACACCTCCGGATCGTTCAGAGGGAGCATGTTGCAGCCGACGCATACGTGCCGAAGATGCATTTGGGCTCGAACCGTGCCGAAGCTTCCTGTGCTCGCGCCCATGATCGCCGCAGGCTTGCCGTCGAGAGGATAGTCCGGTGGACGTGAAGCCCAATCGATCGCATTCTTCAGGACACCCGGAATAGAATAGTTGTATTCAGGCGTGGCGATCAGCAAGGCGTCGGAAGCAGCAATGCGATCCCGGAATTCCTTGACCGCCTTTGGATATCCAAGAGAACGCACATCCTCGTTGTAGAGCGGGATCAGCGAGAGATCGAACGTCTCCAGAGTCACGCCTTCCGGTAAGAGTTCAGAAGCGGCAGTAAGTAGTGCAGTGTTGTAGGAGGATTTCCGCAGACTTCCTGAGATTCCAAGAACGTGAATGCCTGCCATCACAATCACTCTCCTTCCATGGCCTCATAGAAACGTGTGGGACGCCAAGGCTATAGCAGTGCCTATCTGGTTCTGTTGATTTGTCGGCTCCGCTCTTCTCCTCTCCGCATTTTCTTTCACCCACGTCCAGTTGCAGATACACAGTAGATAGAGACGAGTTGGCGGCTAGGAATATCTTGGCTACGGGAACCCTGAGGTTCGGGGTAGTCGGCCTCGCACATGAAGCAATGGTAGCGGCATCCGCAACGGTGCGGGAATCCGCAAAGTCGATGCGCGGCAGTTAACACATGTCAGCCATGAGCCGACAAGTTAACAGACCCTTCATTGGATTCGCTGTCCTAGGATCATGTTGGGTGTTGTCACAAGGCACCGCGCGAAATCCTTGAAGAAATGCTCAAGACCGGACTTGGTGGCCTTACCATGCGTCACCTCATCATCCAACTCCCAGTACAAGACGTAGGTGACTTCTCTGGGTCTCCTTGTGAGTTTGATCGCAGGTAGGCCCTTCTTGGCGGAGCCAAAGTCACCTGGCCTGTGGGTTCGCTTCATGTAGCGCACTTCTCTCACGCCGGGGAATGCTCGGTGATACTCGACCACACGTCCAATCAGGCGCTCAAATTCCTCAACCTTCTGAGGCTTGACCTTGTAGATACAGACCTCTACGAAACTTCCATCTTCATTCATGAATCAACAGCCTCTTCACAGCTGTGTATGGTGAGAGAGAGGTTATGCCTTTTCAAATGGGGACCATAGAATTCGTTGGAAAACGTCGGGGACGAGTTACATAACGGTGGAGCAGCAAAGAGAGGTTGTTGGAAGAGTCTTCCCACAAGTATCGTCGTCGTCCGTTCATCAGTAAGAGTGCGCGTGTCCGTGCTACGTGCTTACACACAGAACTACTCCCCCAACTCCTCTCCTCTTGACGGTTCAAATTTGGATGCCCGCACCACGATACCCCACACACACAAATCAACCGAACGACGACGGTTCAAATTCCGACGCCCGCACCAAGAGACCCACACACACAGTAAAATCAAACCAAAAACGGCGGTTCAAATTCGGATGCTCGCACCAAGCTACCACACACACAAAAGTCTCGAAAGCACAACAGAACACTAGATTCTTCCAACGCGCGAATCAAGAGGGGTCAATCAGAGATGTCTTGTACCAGCCGCAAGTTTGACCAGTTAGGACATCCAGATAGTACGCACGATTGCTTCCAAGCACAGTGGCCTCTTGCAGGAATAGCATGTTAACAGCCATATGTGCAAATTCGGCTCTGTCACAAGCTTCAAACAGGCCTGATTTCGCAGCAGAAACCACGAGACGACTCAATTGCGACAGAAATTCACAACGATTCCGGTTCCAATGGGGATTCTTCTCGCCGTGACGAATCCACTTATGAGACCCACCTAGTTTTTGATCAATTGTGGGATCGATCACAAAGTCCACCCCGTGTTGTCTTAGCCAATCGGAGATCCCGTTAGCGACAGAATCCGATATCTTGGGGTCTCGTAGCACTCGGAAGCTGATTATGCCCATCGGCCCGCGCCAAGAGAAGTGTGGAATCTCGATTCCCGGAAGGGCGTCGACTTTATCGAAGAGTCCGTTCAGCACAGGTCGCAGTTTGTTGACAGTACATTCGAGAACGGCGACAGTCCAATTATCTCCATTCTCTGTTGCTAGCTCGGCCAAGATGATTGGGAAGAACAACGAGTCAAGTGGGTATATGGCGCTTTGGAGCACAAAAGCGAACTGTCATGGGAGGGTCGTGTCGTCGTCGGGATCCTTGGTGCGCACGCAAAGATCAAGTATAGGCACTACACACCGCTCGTCCATGAAATTGAAAAAGAATCCGTGGGCTGCTCTGTTTCCTTGCCCGGTCGTTCTTGTCACTTGTGTGGACTCTGACGGAAAACCCAACATAATCACCCTGGCATGGTCAGGGGTAGTCTGTTCTGAGCCACCCACAATAGGGCTAGGCATCAGGCCCGAGAGACACTCGTACAGGCTAATCGAGGACTCTGCAGAGTTTGTTGCGAATATCCCCACCAAGGACATGCTCAAGGCGGTGGACTTCTGTGGGGTGGTCTCAGGTAGAGATGTGGACAAGTTCTCCGAAACAGGGCTTACGCCGGAACCTGCTGAGAAAGTCAAGCCCCCACTTATCAGAGAATGCCCAGTCAATATGGAATGCCTTCTCAGCAAGAAGATTGCGGTAGGGACCCACCACCTGTTTCTCGGCGAGATCATCCGCGTTCATGTTGATGAAGAGGCGCTGGACAAGACGGGACGAATTGATTTCAGGAAAGTATCTCCATTCGTTTACAATCAAGGCGAATATTGGGATCTCCATGAAAGAATAGGCGTACACGGCTTCTCGAAGCAACCCGCGACCGGCAATTAGAAACAGAGAAGCGGGCGAGTCTCGACAGTGACAAAAATCAATTCAGCAAGACCCTTCTTGAGATTCTGAGAAGATGGTTCAGATTGCGAAGCCCGCACTACTGATGGGCACGCACATGATCAAATGGATTCTTGATTCATTTACCGACTAGGCCACAGTATCCGAGTTAGAACGCAGAGATACAAGAGACGTTGCCTTCTCG
>JALHTB010000194.1 GCA_022865625.1 Candidatus Bathyarchaeota archaeon | reverse complement strand
GATGTGTCTCACTACAGTCTGGAAGCTGGTGAGGCCTGCGGCATGGGCTGCTTCAATGTACTGGCTGTTCTTGACTGAGAGAGCCTCGCCTCGCCCTATTCGTGCGTACCACGGCCACCAGACTACGAGAAGCGCCATCATTGAGTTGGAGAGCCCCGGGCCTATGGCTATCGCGACGGCCATTGCCAGAACGAGTGCAGGAAATGAGAGAAAGACATCAGTTACGCGCATCATGCCCTCTTCGACTCTTCCGCCCAAGTATCCTGCAAACGCACCAACACTGCCTCCTATGGCCAAAGACACGAGAACCACTACGAACGCTATCTGAGCATCGAATGGAGCACCAGCAATGACTCTGGTGAAGATGTCCCGGCCGAGATCATCAGTCCCGAACAAATGGGCTGGACTCGGGGGCTTCAGTACTTCCGAGTAGTTCTGTACGTATGGATCGTATGGGAGTAGAAGATCGCCTGTCAGTGCGACCACTAGAGCCAGCACGATGTATGCTGTGGCAACCACTCCGCCGGCAAGCGAAAGTTTGTTCTTGAGCAGGTATCTTCCGGTGAGTTTCAGTTCGTTCTTGTCGAGGAGGCTCATCTGTCATCAATCCAGTCTTATTCTGGGATCCAGCACGGCGTACGCTATGTCCGCAAGAAGATTGACGAAGACTATGACCAGTGTGAAAACTAGGGTCGTGCCCATGACTGCTGGCAGGTCGAGCGCGAGGATCGATTGGACAGCATAACGTCCGATCCCAGGCCAGTTGAATATGTACTCAATCACTATCGCTCCGGAAAGCATCCACGCGAACAGCAACGCAAGCACAGTAACGATTGAGACTAGGCCGTTGCGCAGTGCATGCTTGAAAATGACGAGGCGCTCGCTCAAGCCTTTGGATCGAGCAGTACGCACGTAGTCCTGTCTGAGGACCTCAAGCATACTGGAGCGCGTTAGCCTCGTGAGAAGACCGAAGGTGAGGAGTGCAAGTGCAGTTGCCGGCAGGAATATGTGAATCAGGCTGCTTGCAAGGCTTTGGGCATTCCCAGCCAAGATACTGTCCAGGATCAGTAGCCCTGTAATGCGCGGCGGTGCCTGAATGAATGGTGACAATCTGCCGCCGGAAGGGAGAAGCCTGAGCCAGTAGAAGACGACCAGCTGCATCACGAGAGCCATCAGGAACGGTGGAAGGCAGTATGTTCCAAGCGCGAACAGACGTACAGCGTGATCCGCTGGTTTGTCTTGTTTGACAGCTGCATACACTCCCAACGGGACACCCAGAACCACGGCGATGATTATCGCGACTATTGAGAGCTCAAGTGTGGCTGGGAAGAATGCCGAGATATTCTCAAGAACTGGCTGTCCTGTGACAGGGGAGATTCCCCAGTCTCCAGATAGAAGGTCTCTAACATAGTAGTAGTACTGGGCATACAACGGGTCATTCAGGTGATAACGTGCCGCTATTGCCACAACGGTTGATTGGCTCGCTTTCAGCCCAGCCCATGCCCTAGCGGGATTCGGGACAATAACCCTCGCAATGACGAACGTAAGAAGGGTGACCCCAACAAGCACCGGGACGAGCGTCACTAGCCTTCTCAGAATGTACCTGAATAGACCCACGAGCGCCGCCCCCACGCAAGCATGTGGGCACACGCTTTCCTCAATTCTAGTCTATATGCCTTGTAACTGGCACCGATTGTCACCAACAAAGAATGCTCATTTTTGTACAGCCGACTACAAGGGCGCAATGCGCATAGCGGCACGCCTGACAAAGCTCTTATTGTAACTTCCATAATCCTCCTGCCCACATGGGATTTCCGTCCCTGTGATGTAAGAAGTGATAATGAAATGTTAAAATCAAGTAGATTCTCTACTCGAGCGATATCAAGAGCCGCCACAGCAGCAGTAATCATTGTGGTGATAGTCATCGCCGCAGCAGCGGGATACTTCTACACGTCGACAATCTTGCCAGGCACAACAACTACGGCCACAACGGAGGCACCAGGCCCGACCACTCTGGTTGTCGACAAGGCAAACGAGTTGCAGAGCATCGATCCCGCTTTCGACTACGAATATGCTGGCTGGGAAGTCATCGCCAACCTATATGACACGCTGGTGACCTACGACAAGTCAGATCCGTCAAAGTTTGTCGGCGCGTTAGCCACTTCGTGGACGGCTAGCTCTGACGGGCTCGTACACACTTTCAAACTTCGTGAAAACGTGAAATTCAGTAATGGCGACCCCTTAGACGCATCCGCCGTGAAGTATTCGGTTGACCGCATCCTGAAGATGAACCAGCCGCCGTCTTGGATTCTGTCGCAGTCTCTCAACTTGGAAAGTGTGAAGGTTATCGACAACCTGACTGTGGAGTTCCATCTGACTCAGCCCTATGCAGCATTCCTTGCGACGATGGCAACTGTCACAGCTGCGATCGTGAATCCAAACGTCGTGGAAGCACACGGTGGCGTTGTCGAGAATGCGGTCAACACATGGATGGACTCTAACGCTGCAGGAAGTGGACCGTTCGTTCTGCAAGAGTGGATCAAAGGAGATCACCTCACTCTGGCAAGAAATTCACAGTACTGGGGAACACCACCGAAACTGGAGAAGGTGATCATGTACTACAAGACAAGTGTCCAGACACGCCTCATGGACCTCAAGAGCGGATTCGTTCAGATAGCAGTCATCGATGTCAATCACGTTGGCGACGTGCAGGGCGTTGAGGGCATAGTCGTCCAAAGCATCGGATTGACACAGCATATTGACTTCGTGTACATGAACACGAAGACGTTCCCGTTCAACAACACACTACTTAGAAAAGCAGTCGTTCACGCAATCAACTACGACGCCATCAAATCAGGCATCAACAAAGACCTCATCGTCCGCTACGTGGGGCCCTTCCCAAAGGGCATGGAAGGATACGATGAAAGTATCGAGCCGTACAAGTATGATCCGGAACTCGCAAAGCAGTTGCTTGCCCAAGCAGGTTACCCCGACGGTAATGGTCTGCCTCAGATCACCTACCTCTACTACTCACGAGATGCTTCGGTTGCACTGATTGCCCAAGAGATCCAGCAAGACCTCGCAAACGTAGGAATCAACGTCAACCTGCTCGGAGTATCATTCGCGACATACATCGACAAGATCCTTGCCGGACCCGAGAACGTCCCCGAGATGGGATGGACTGAGTGGTACCCAGACTACATATCCCCAGACGACTACGTCGTGCCCTTTGCCAACCCAGATTTCCCACCGGTCGGTTGGAACCCCGCCTACTACAGCAACCCTCAGGTGACCGAGCTCTACCAGAAAGCCCCGTACATCACGGACGCCAAGGAACGCGTAGCGATGTACGGCGAAATCACAAGGATCATGTACGAAGATGCACCTTACGCGTGGCTTGGACAGTTCACAGGTTACTACGTCTTTAGGTCGAACGTCCACGGAGTATACAACAACGTCGTAATCGGATCCGGCGGAGGACTCGACTACAGCACAATATACTTGACCGCGGCTTGAACTCCTCCCGTTTTCTTCTCTTTTCTTTTTCTACTTTTTTCTCTATCTCCGTTCATTGTCATTGCAGGCGGTGCCTCCATACAGGCACTTGGTCTCTGCAACGCGAGGCTCATCGGAAAAGAGACTAGACGAATTCCGATTCGCGCATACTATTCATTGGTGGCCAGATGATTCAATTCCTAGATCGAGGAAGGACGAGGAAGATTCGAGATGACTTCTGCGGAAGAGGTGCTGAAGAGACTAAAGGCCAAAGCCAGGCCTGATCAGCTGGCTGGAATGGCCAGGTATGGGATGGCAGTCAAGCGAAGATTGGGAGTGTCTGTCCCGGACATGCGAAAGATGGCGAAAGAGCTTGGAAAGGACCACAGACTTGCCATCGAGTTG
>JALHTB010000193.1 GCA_022865625.1 Candidatus Bathyarchaeota archaeon | reverse complement strand
CCGCACCAAGAGACCACACACACAACTCGACATGGTGAAAGAGCTGACGAGGGCATGCAGACTGGAACCAGAGAAGATCCTCACGAAGAAACCTTTCACGGGACCCAAGAGTTACTATTCAGTCGATAGAGAAGACGGCGCCGTCAAGATAACCCTCGACTGGTTCAGCTCAGATCTAAGACAATGATTGCCAGATTGCTCTGAGCAAGAGGCTGAATACGCTCCATATTCTGCGGCGGCGACAACTCTCGAATCGATCTGCGCTTCCCGCGATAGGTCACCAAAACGTCTCTACCTAGCCTTTCCTTCGCAGTAGAGCAAGAAAGACTACAAATGGGGACAGAAAGAACCAGCACATCAGCACGATCTGTGTTCCCAACTTGTGAAAAGACTTGGCGCTCGCTTGCCTTCTCGTTTCATATCTCAGACTGGCATATTCACGCTCATTGAGAAACTCCAATGGCAGGTCGAAAAGCCTGGTATCTGATCGCGAGAACTGAATAGCAAATTCATGATTCCAGCTCGAAGCGAGAAACTCGATCCGGTCATTGTGGAACGTGGGCAACACTTCGATCGGTTGCCTATCGCCAATCATCATAGCGTACTTATGGTTGATTCGACTGAGGATCGCTTTCGTATGAGACGGAATCAGGTCGCTTCCTTTCTCAGGTTCCGTCTCAAACACTACCTTCGATGTGTGTCCGGAAGTCTTGTCAACTGAGACTTCAATCATTTCGATGTCAAGCGCTGACCCATAGTAGAGAATACGAAATTGCCTGTAGACCAAGTTGACCAATGGAATGGGGTGTATCTCATCGAGCCACACGACATGGTACCTGATGATATACCGCGTCTCTTCATCGATGATTTCGTAGGTCATTCTGAGCGGTTGGTTGTGCCACGTGCTTTTCTGTCTGATGATGGGTTTGTATTTTGATGCGAGCTGTTTGACTGTCCATTCCGTCGTCCCGATATCTACAATGCGCTTCTCATCAAGCACAGGAAAAGCCCGGGGATGACCTACAAGTCTCGGTCTTATCAAGTGGCCTCCCTGACTTGCACTGGAATATCTCCGCCATGCTTTTAGACTCTCGGACATGTTATTCTACCGGCGGATAATCAGTTTGCCATCTGAGATGGATGACCTCAGAGGGTGACATAGTCTTGTCGCAGAACGCAATTCATGAGAACGAGAAGACTCCCTCATCCGAAGAACGAGCGGACCTGAGGGTGGTCTATGCGGAAGGGAGAGCCGATCTCAGGTCCTTTCGGGATACCTTCTACCACGTCATCGGCATTCTCTTGGCAGCGACCGTCGCAATCGCGGCTGCAGGGCTTGAATACTTCCCGATCCTTTTGCCGCTGGTTCCACCGATACTCGCTCTTGTCATCATGAGCTCGGTCGGCTATTTGATCTGGCGAGGAGAATTGATCAAATCCCTTGCAGCCATCGAACGTCGCTTGGAAGTGCCGATGGAATGTGCGTTCGAGCGAAGAACAGCAGCTAGAGGAGGGCGCTCGATGCCTTCATTCTTCAGGGACAGAAGGTTCCAAGTTGCCGTAGCACTGTCCATCGTAATGATCGTTGTACTTGAATCCATCATACTGACACTCGCTTAATGTCAAAACTACAGTGTGTGTGCGCACCAGCCTACCCGACGACGACGAAAAGCCGTTAGCTGGAACGCGGTCATTGTGACAGGGTATTCATGAGGGCTTTCAAAGCATCCCACAATAGGTTCATCCTCAACTTGATGAAATCCTCATACCTGTCTTGTTTCCAAAGGCCTGCTCCAAGAGATATGACGACATGAGGACTGGATATCGAGCCTCAATTGTTCCCTGAAAGGATGGGTGTAACACGTCCAGACTCGATGATTGTCTAAATCTAACTGGACTCTCCAGAACGCTCAGGGACCTGTCGCGTTTTTCACGACAACCTATATTGGCAAATCGCGGAGAATTCACTGGGGAAGAGCATGACTCGCGTTAGGACATTTGCCATCATTGCGATTGGAGTACTTGGAACCCTCGTCTCTATCCTGTCGATGAACGCTAGCTTCTTGCGAGACGTTTTTCTGCTGGTTTTCTCGCTCATGGCCTTGGCCGGCGTTCTTGATTGGCTCGCAGATGCCGTCAGTCTCTCTTCCTCATGGTCAATCTTGCGAACCTGCAAACGCCTCGGGATTAAGAGGATACATGAGACACCCGGCGGTCAGACGATGTCGCGCCACATTGAGAAATCACGCATCATCAGGATTATGGCCGTCAGCGCCCAGAGCCTAATCAAGAGCCACAAAAGAGCAATCGTTACCTCCCTGCGCGACAATAGTGCACATGTTATGATACTACTGGCGACACCGAGATCAGAATTTGTAGCGGACCTTGAGAAATCCGAGTCGTCGTCAAGAATGGGACAGATTTCCCCGGAGATCGAACAAGTGGAAAGGCTTCTCTCCGAATGTGCTCAGGAGGCCTCCGCTGCTCGTCAGCATGGTACTGTTGGTGCAGTCGACATCGGTCACTACCGTACGCATCTGCGATGTTCGTTGGTTCTATGTGATGACAGTTGGGGGTGGATTACGCTTAACCTTGCGCCGAAGAGAGCGGTCGAGCTAGTCTCTTTCGAATTGTGTTCTATGACTACGGGCACGGGGCTGCTTGCTGACTGTACAGCGCACTTTGACAGAGTCTGGAGCTTGATTCAGGCTGAGAATGGGGTGCGACGAATCACCTGATTGCCCAAAGCTACGCGCACGAATCGGAGCAGAAATGACGGGGGGCCTTAGGTCGTGTGTGATCCCTTGTGCGCAATTGTGTGTGTGGGTCCCTTGGTGCGGG
>JALHTB010000036.1 GCA_022865625.1 Candidatus Bathyarchaeota archaeon | reverse complement strand
CTAGACGGAATATATATAATTCTGACTTCCCTGCTATCACTCTAAGCTAGGTAATGACGCCAGCCGGAAGCCGCCTTGCCTAGCCTTCACTTAGGTGCCTCGAATGGAAATCCGAAAAGTGCAGAAAGTTGGACACTCGACGCTGACGGTCTCGTTGCCGCGAGACTGGGTTGAACAAGTAGGGTTGAAGCAAGGAAACGTTGTAACCCTAAGACGCACGGACGACGGCTGCCTGAGATTGATCCCAGGCCTAGCTGGCGAGAAAGCAGAATCGACAGTATCACGAGTAGACGCTGATCTCTGCAAAGAACACGAACTACTGTCAAGGATCATCACTGGGAACTACATTGAGGGACGGGACTCCATAACCATCACATCGAGCAAAGACCTGACCTCTGAACATCTGTGGGAGATCAGAAGCACAGTCCAGAGGCTGATGGGGCTCAGCATCGTCGAGCAGACACCCAAACAGGTTGTGATTCAGAGTTTCGTGGATCCTTCCAAGTTTCCCGTCAGTGGCTTGATCCAGAGACTTCACAGAGTCGGACTCTCGATGCAAGAAGCCGCAATGACAGCGCTCCTGCAGAAGAGGCAAGACGTGGCTGGTGAAGTTCTCCAAATGGAGAACGAGGCTGACAGAATCTACTGGCTGATAGTCCGCCAACTCATACTTGCAACCACCAGACTCACGGCAGCGCGTGATATCGGACTCTTCAATCCACAACATGCCCTCGGTAACCGTATCGTCGCCAAGTATCTAGAATGCATTGCAGATTGCGCAGAAAACACAGCAAAAGAGGTCATTGGAATCAAGGACGAAGACTACGACAAGTTCAAGTCAGTACTCGATGAGATCTCCGACATGGAGAAGGCAGTCCGATTGATCTCAGAGAACACAATGAAATCATTCACGAAACTTGATGTTGGCCTGGCAAACAAATCCATCGAAGACGGCGTACGAGCACAGAGCAGAAACAGAAAGATCTCAGAGAAGATCGTAGACGATATCTCAAATCGAAACGTCGCACTGGCGTTCAGGTCCATCGCTTGGAATCTCACAGAGACAGCGAGATACTGTCAGATGATTGCAGAGGTCACCATCAACCGATACTTGGAAGAACCAAGCGAACTCTGCAACTTCAAGAAACAAGACTAGAAGACCAAGCTGGCCTGGGGCGCTCGCGGCACCTCAGATCGCAGACATGTTTTGAATCTGTTCGCTCGAGAAGACTCCTCTGTCCGTGATTACTGCTGTCACGAGATCGAGTGGAGTCACATCGAAGGCAGGGTTGAAGACCTTTGAGCCTTTGGGTGCGACCTGTCTTCCTCGAATCTTCGTGACCTCACTGGAGTCACGCTCCTCAATTGCAACATCTGTAGACTGTTCGCTTAGGTCTAGTGTTGTGGTAGGTGCGGCAGAGTAGAACGGGATGCTGTGGCGCTTCGCAGCAAGTGCGACCATGAAAGTACCCACCTTGTTGATGACAGCTCTTCTGGTGATGCGATCTGCGCCCACGATAACCTTGTTCACCATTCCTTTCGACATTGCGATACCCACGGCGCTGTCGACTATCAAGATCGTGGGGATCTTGTCTGATAGAGTCTCGTAGACAGTTATTCTGGCGCCCTGAAGCCGTGGTCGGGTTTCAGTTGCGATGACTTTGATCCTCTTACCTTGATTGAATGCTGTTCGGATGACTCCGAGGGCCGTTCCGTAGCTCACCGTAGCCATCGTGCCTGTATTGCAGTGGGTCAGGACCGTGTCTCCATCCTCAATGAGAGTAGCGCCGAAGGAACCGATTCTGTGGTTGGCTTCAACATCCTCATCAGCCATGAGTTGTGCTTCAGCCACCAAAGCTTGCCGAACATCTTGTCCCTGTCCAGTTGCCTCTCTGGCTTTTCTGAACATTCGATCAAGCGCCCAGAAGAGGTTTTGAGCGGTAGGCCGCGTGGCCCGTATCATCTCTGCGGCTTTCTCAAGGTCAAGCAGGAGTCGTCTACTGTCGCTGTATTTGCTTCGTTTCGCTGCCAGCGCCAGCCCCATAGCTGCTGTGACCCCGATGGCCGGTGCGCCCCTCACGGTCATCTCACGTATAGCTCGGGCTACTTGCTTGTGATCTCTGCAAACGACAAATGTGAGGCGGTCAGGAAGTTCCCGTCGGTCTACGAGACGGACGCCGCGGCGGGTCCATTCGACTGTCCTGAGAGATGCGATGTCAACCAAATGTGACGCCGTCGTAGAGCATGACGCGATCAGATTAAAAGTGCAGCGTCAGTGTACATGAGCTTCAATTGATTGGGCATGACTGAGCAGCCACCAAGTGAACCAGAAGGCGAGAAGCAGTTCCAAGTCTACGAGGCTTTCCTTCGAGCAGGCCAAGTTGTCCTTCCGAAAGCGGCGGAACTCATGGAGCTGCGAGAACGTGGTTTCGGCGAACTGAGAGGAAAGCGACTGGTGCTTACACCATACGAGGGCTTCTACCTCCTCGAGAAAGGAAGAATAACAGTAGAAGGGGTGACCGAGAAGAAGATCACTTTCGAGGAACTCGTGAAATCACTCTCTGGGAAGAACCCTGAGGTCTGGGTCAAGTACCTTGTATACCGTGACCTTCGAGATCGCGGATACATTGTCAGAGAATGCCCAGTCTTCGATTTCGAGATTCATGGAAAGGGACCGATGAGAAGATATGTCTACATTGTGTATGAGGGCGGCGAGTCTGACCTGGGGACACTCCGCAAACTGCTCAAACGCTCGACCCGAGACAAGAAAGACCTCATAATAGCAGTAGTTGATCGGAGAACCGATATCGTCTACTACTCACTTGAGTTCCTCAAGGCGTAGATCACTGCGGAGCCTCATGCAGGCTGCTTTGCTCCGCAGTCAGGACAGACCGATGTCTCCTTCGCCAAACCTGCCCCGCATTGAATACAATACTTCTCAGGCCGAGGAGGCGGAGGAGGCAGGTACGGCCGAGGCGTTTCTGCAACTCCAGGTGGTGCGTGACGGATCATTCCAGCTAGGAATCCTCCGGCTGTGCCTCCAATCACCTGCATCCCGACGGTCAGCACGAAGGCGACGATAAGGACATCCTGAGGAATCTCTGGAGCCGGAGGTAGCTTGTATAGACCCGAAGACACCAACGTCACGAAGATCGAAAGCTGGACCGGCAGGCTGAATACTCCGACAAGGAATCCGGCGATTGACGTTTTTCTACGCGGAGCATGTAGAAGCCATGCAGCAGTCAGCCCTCCGACGAAAGCTCCAACGGCACTGCCACCGGGCAATTCGACAATGTCGAGGATGACCCCGACGATTCCGGCAACGAGCAAACCAGCAACTACAGATGTTCCCATACCGATTCTTCTTGCCGACATGCTCTGTACAACCAGACAGGAATCTACGGGACTCGTGGGTCCACCTAATAAGCCGTCACTTGATCAGATTGGAAGAAGATACTTAGCACACATCGATGGAGATAGCCGACCGTAACAGCATGGAGGCAGGTCGAGTGCCAGAGAAAGAGTTCACTCTGCCAAGAGGCATCAGAGACATTGAACCAGAAGAGATGGCGAAACGAAACTGGACATACGAGAGGATAAGGGAGGTTTTCAGGAGATACTCGTTTCAGCAGATGGAACCTGCCACACTTGAAGAACTGAGAACTCTGGAAGCCAAGAGCGGACCTGCCATCAAGGATGAGATCTACTGGTTTAACGACAAGGCGGGCCGCAGCATAGGCCTCAGATTCGACCTAACAGTCGGCATGACCCGAATGGTAGCCGCTCGTTCTGATCTCCCTGAGCCCACCAAACTCGCTTCGATCGGCGGCAACTGGCGATATGATGAACCACAATTTGGAAGATACAGATACTTCACTCAGTGGGATGCCGAGATCTACGGATCCGACAGTCCAACCGCCGACGCAGAAGTCATCGCACTCAGCACGGACATCCTCGATAATGTCGGCTTGAATGAGTTTGAAGTCCGCATATCAAACCGCAAAATCATCCAAGGCCTCGTTGAAAGCCTAGGACTGAAAACTCAAGAGAAGATGGAGGCGGTTTTCCGCACCGTCGACAAGTCACGGAGGATTCCGAAGGAATCCATTGCAGAGGAACTAAGGGCAACGGGTTTGGACCGCGGACTCATTGATTCGCTCTTGGAGTTCACGTCGATCCAAGGCAAGCCCTCCGATGTTCTTGCGAAAGTCTCCGAAGTGCAAACCAGAGGCAAAGAAGCAGAGCTTGGCTACAAACAGTTGGCCGAACTCGCCGACGCCATCGAAGGCCTTGGCAAAGTGAACCGTTGCCTCTTTGACATGAGCATCGTCAGAGGAATCGGATACTATGATGGAATCGTGTTCGAAGCCTTCGACAAAGGAGGCGAAGATGTAGGATCAATCTTGGGAGGAGGACGATATGATAAGCTCTGCACGATTTACGGGAAGAGAGACATACCTGCCACCGGAGTGGCCGGAGGAATCGAGAGGCTACTGATCTCTCTCGAACGCGCCGGCGTCCTTCCGAAGCTGACTCAAGCTGGCAGGGTATTTGTTGCCGCAGTGAACGACGAGGTTCGCCAGCAAGCACTGGCAATAGCTGGCAAGTTGCGTGGTCTTAGAATCCCAACAGACATTGATGTCAAGCGCAGGTCTCTCGGGAAGCAACTAGAGTATGCGGACTCGCTCGGTATTCCGTACGCTTTGATTGTGGGTCGACAGGAACTCGAATCGGGGCAGTTCAAACTGAGAGATATGACCAAGCGCACTGAGGAGCGTCTGACTCTAGACGAGATTGTCAGACGCACAAGCAGGTAGAAAGATGGCGGGCCTGCGGGGATGCGAACCAGCACTATCGCGGGTTCGCCCTCTGATCGACATGTCACCAGCGTGGGCGAGGTTGAGGGTTCAGATCATCTTGACTCTCTCCGCGACT
>JALHTB010000192.1 GCA_022865625.1 Candidatus Bathyarchaeota archaeon | reverse complement strand
TGACTGTAACTGGGAGTGATGGAGGCAAGACTCACACGGCGACGATTAGACTGATTGTCTCACAAGCGAAGGATTTTCGAATCGACATTAGCCCGCCAACTCAGACTATCAGCCAAGGTCAAGCCACATCGTATTCCCTCAACATCGTCGGACTGAACGGGTTCAATTCACAAGTCTCGCTGTCACTTGCTGGCCTGCCTGCGGGTGCGAACTATGCTTTCAGCATCCCTTCAGGAACGCCCGACTTCTCTTCAATCCTGACCGTGACTCTCCCGAACAATGTTCAGACCGGTTCTTTCACGTTGACAATCACCGGCTCAGGCGGAGGACTCAACAGAGTCGCTAACGCCGTACTGGTCATCACTGCTGCTCAGACCCAGACACAAACAACGACCGCAAAAGGAGGATTGCTCGAAACGCTGCTACAGAGCAATCTTCTGCTCATCGGCATTATCATTGTCGTCGTACTGGTTGCTCTTGCATTGCTACTCCGTAGGCGGAAGCCTTCGTATCCGCCACCCCCGCCGAAACCGTGCCCGACATGTGGCCGCTCGCTCATGTACGTCAAACAATACGACAGATGGTACTGCAATAGCTGCAAAGAATACAGGTGACATTTCATTGCGCAGCTCACAGACAGGAATCAAGCTTCTTCCTGCTGAGGTTCATCTGAGTTGCTAGGCTGGCCTCTCAACCGAACAACTAAGAGCAGTCCCGTTGCTACAGGATCAGTTTTCCGTACGAGATCAAGTCTTTCATTGTGACGATGCCGACAAGCGTGCCCTCCTTCTCGACGATCGGTAAGTGGCGTATGTTGTTTCGTCGCATGTGTGCGTAGGCCTCTTCCACAGGCGCCTGCGGGGTACATGTCACAGCAGGGCTCTTCATAATATCCTTCACGAGGGTTCGGTTCGGGTCATGTCCTGATGCGGCGCATCTGATCAGGTCGCTCTCGGTCACTATCCCAACAACTTTCTCCTGCTCAACCACGACGACGCAACCAATCTTCCTCTCAAGCATGGTCTTTGCTGCTGCGACCAGATAGTCGGAAGGCTTCGTGGTGGCCACCTCTTTGTTCATGATCTCCTCGATTTGATCGAGAACCCTTGGAAACATGCTGAGACCGCACGGCTGGAAGTTCAGCATGAGATGATAAATGTATTTCCGATCAGAACACGGTGCTCTCTTCGTTTTCGAGAGGACAACAAGGGCTATTGGGTGCGGAGACCTTTCGTTTCTAGGTAGTCGCGTACGTCTAGTGCGGCTCGGCATCCATCGCCCGCGGCTGTTACAGCCTGCCTGTAGTGGAAGTCACGTACGTCTCCTCCCGCGAAGACCCCTTCCACGCCGGTTGCAGTTGCTTGCTGTGTGACAACGTACCCTTTCTCATCCAGCTCGACCTGGCCTTGGAATATGGAGGTGTTAGGCTGGTGGCCAATCGCGACGAAAACGCCGTCGCACTTGATCACATCCTGCTTTCCGGTCTTGACGTTTCTGACACGGACGCCCTCGACTTTCTGTTCGCCGACAATCTCTTCCACGACGGAGTCCCAAACGAAGGATATCTTGGGATTCTTGAATGCACGCTCCTGCAAGATCTCGCTAGCACGAAGCTTGTCACGCCGGTGAATTATGGTCGCATGGTTCACGAAACTCGTGAGAAAGATGGTATCCTCAAGTGCCACATCGCCACCCCCGACAGTCACTGTGTCCTTTCCTCTAAAGAAGAACCCATCACACGTTGCGCAACTTGAGACTCCTCGTCCCCGAAGACGGGCTTCAGACTCAAGCCCTATCCATTTCGCAGAGGCACCGGTTGCAATGATCATGGCATTCGCTTCGTACGTCTCACCAGCGGTCTTGACTTTGAATGGACGGTTCTTGAAGTCCACTTCCCTCACGTCGTCTTGAACGAACTCTGCACCGAATCGTTCTGCTTGCTTTCTCATTCGTTGGATGAGTTCGGGACCGAGTATTGGTTGCTCAAAACCTGGAAAGTTCTCAACCTCTGTTGTCAGCATCAGTTGGCCGCCAGGAATTGCGCCAGCGATGACCAGTGTCTTCAGCAACGCACGGCCAGAGTAGACTGCGGCGGTAAGTCCTGCTGGACCAGAACCGATGACAATCACGTCATAGACCAATAGATCCATCCCGATTGCGAGTTAAGTGACCTCATCAAGTAACGAGGTCTACTTGAGGTTTCACTGTTCTCAGGCGTTCCCATAACCCAGCCGCGGAGGCTTGGGCTTTCCTTTGAACCTCCGCCTCGTCCACTGTCGTGACGGCGCGATCTTTCATGAGGATTCTTCCGTCAACAATCACTGTCCTAACATCGCGCCCTTCTGTCCCATTGATCAAGTGTCCAACAACGCTGTCTGAGCGAAGTGGAGTTGGAAGAACGTCTGGCTTGACTATGATCAGGTCTGCTTTCTTTCCGACTTCAATCGAGCCAAGCTGATTGGCCAGCCCATAGAGTTCGGCCCCTCTGATCGTTGCCATCTCAAGGACCGTGTACGCATCGATTGCGTTAGGATCTCTGGAGACCGCTCGGTGGATCAGGAATGCCGCTCGCATGTTCTCGAATCCGTCGAAGATGTAGCCGTCGTTGCCCAATCCGACAGAGATTCCGTGTCTAAGCATGCTCGGAACCGGAGCGGTCCCCACGGCGTTGAGCATGTTACTCATGGGATTGTGGGCCACTTTCGCTCCGGATTTCGCAATTATGTCTAGGTCGTTATCATTCACGTGGACACAATGAGCAAGCACAACATCTGGACCTAGAAGGCCAACATCTCGGAGTCGCTCGAGTGTGCGTTTCCCATAACGCTCGATATTGTGCTGGAGATCTCCGAGGCCTTCACAAGTATGAATCGTGACGGGCGCGCCGTAGTTGCTCGCTAGTCTCCGGGTTGATTGGATCAGCTCGTCGGTGACTGTGAAAGATGCATGTAGACTGAAGAGCGGCGTCGCCTTCGATCGCCTATCTTCCTTCACTCTGGCGGCAAAGCGCGCGTTCTCCTGGACGCCTCGCCCTCCTTCTTCCTTCGAATGCCTCTCGGTTGCTTCAAACGCGACGAGGCCTCGGATTCCAACCTCGTCCACCGCCTTAGTGATCTTATCGAGCACGCCCTCGATTGAATTCGGTCCGGAGTATGTGTCCGCAAAGGTTGTCGTGCCCGTCTTCAGTAACTCCAAGCATCCGACCAGGGCGCTCGCATATGCATCCTCACAAGTGAGGTTCTCATCGACCGGCCACCATACGCGCTGGAGGATCTGCGTGAAATCGGATGGCGGATGAATGTCGAGCTTCGCTCCCTGCAGAAGTATGCCGTAGAGGTGAGTGTGGCTGCAGATCAGGCCAGGCATCACGATGCCGCCTGATGCGTCGACGACCTCGTCAGCCTTCCAGTCTCTCGTGATGTCGCTGGTCTTTCCGATAGCTCTGAACTTGCCGTCTTCAACGACTACTGAGTGATCTTCTAGTATCCGACGATTCGGGTCCATTGTGACGACTATGCCGCCTTTCACCAGAATCGATGTCATGTCGGGCTTCCTAGCAACTCCTTCGAGTACTCAAGCTAATGATCTTAACCTTAACAAGCGTAAACATGCATCTCTAACAGTCAGAACTACCATCTGATCCCTGCCGGTCCGATCGGATCCTAGTTCGAGGATAAGCAAGCCATGTCATCTCTTCTCGTCAAGAATGGCACCCTTGTCCTTGAAGACAAGACCACACGAGCAGACGTGCTAACTCAAAACGGCAAGATCACGAAGATCGCCAAGAAGACAGCCACAACAGCAGACCAGGTTGTGGATGCGGAAGGCAAGTTCGTTCTCCCAGGCGTTGTGGACGTACACGCCCACATAGGCGATCCTGAGTTCACTCGACGAGAAGACTTCTTCAGCGGAACTCAGGCCGCAGCCGCCGGCGGCGTCACCACCTTTGTGGACATGGTACTGAAAACCTCAGTCGACAACCTTGGAGCGGTGAGAGAGAAGATTGACAGAGGAACTCGACAAGGAATCGTGGATTTCTCTCTTCACGGAGGAATGATGAGCTCAGCGAACATTGGAAACGTTGAAGCCCTAACCGAGCTTGGTATCTTCTCATTCAAGGCTTTCATGTGCGCCCCCTACTACATTGATGGAGCAACATTACTGGCTTTGATGCAGGTCACAGCGAAATCCCGCGCGATCACCAACGTTCACGCCGAGGATGAGGAGCTAAGTCAGCAACTCATGGCCGAGCTGAAGAGAGCGAGGCGCGTCGACCCAATTGCGCACAACGAATCAAAACCCAATGCCGTCGAAGAGAAAGCTATCAGAGAAGCGATCGAACTCGCTGGCACTGCAAAAAGCAAACTGCACATTTCACACATGTCGACGAGCGAGGGCGTCGGCTTGATCGCGTCAGCTAAGCGAAAGAGATTGAATGTTTCAGCTGAGACGTGTCCACACTACTTGACGCTCACAAGAGCCGATGTCTTGAAGCTCGGACCCTACCTGAAGATGAGCCCTCCGTTGAAGACCGAGGCTGACGTGCTCGCGTTATGGCGTGGATTAGCTAACGGGACAGTTGATATGATTTCGTCTGAGCATGCGCCTGGAGAAGCTGACGAGAAAGAGATTGGATGGGAGAACATCTGGGACGCTTGGGGCGGAATACCCAGCATAGAAACAATGCTGCCCATCGTGCTCAGCGAAGGTGTCAACAAGAATCGCATCACGATACGACGAGCAGCACAGGTTCTGTCCGAGAACCCCGC
>JALHTB010000191.1 GCA_022865625.1 Candidatus Bathyarchaeota archaeon | reverse complement strand
GGGTGATGGCGAATGCGATGAAGGACAGGTCTGGGAGGCAGCGATGACTGCGAGTCATCTAGGCCTTTCGAACGTCACAGCAATCATTGACCGAAACGGTGTCCAATCAGATGATGCAACGGAGAGGATCAAGAAGAAAGAGCCTCTTGACAGGAAGTGGCGATCGTTCGGGTGGCAAGTCCTTGAGATCGATGGTCACAACTTCATACAGATTCATCATTCATTTGACGTGGCAGAATGGACCACTGATCGTCCAACCGTGATTATCGCACGAACCGTCAAGGGCAAGGGGCTATCCTTCCTGGAGGGAGACGCGAACTCTCACAACGCTTCCTTCAGCGAAGAAGATCTAGACTGGGCAATGGACGAGCTTTGCCAACCCTAGCCCACATCTAATGAAGGCAGTATACTGAGAGAGGCACCACAATGCCATCATTGAGAAAGGAACTCGGCAAGATTCTCGTAGAACTCGGCAAAGAGCATAAGAATCTCGTCGTCATCACAGGAGACCTCGGAAAATCCACCGGAGTCAGCGCCTTCGAGACATTCGCAGAACGCTATTTCAATCTTGGAATTAGCGAACAAGACCTGATGGGAACTGCTGCCGGTCTCGCCTCAGCGGGAAAAACACCTGTCGTCAGCACATACGCAATATTCCTAGCGGGGCGTGCATGGGAACAGATCAGAAACAGCGTCGCTCGTGATGGCCTGAACGTCAAGATGATCGCCACACACTCAGGCATCTCACCGTCGGCTGATGGCTCCTCACATCAATGCTTCGAAGATATCGCACTCATCAGAACCATCCCCGGGACAACGCTGGTGCTTCCCGCTGACCTATCAGAGATGAGAAGCGTTGTACGCGCCGCCGTCGAGACGACTGGGCCATTCTACATCAGACTCGGCAGAGGCGAGATACCGGAGATCTTTGATGATAGGGACGGATTTCAGGTCGGAAAGGCCAGACGCGTCAGCGATGGACCGGATGTCGGGATTATTGCCGCCGGATTCCTCGTCCCGGAGGCGATCGAGGCCGAAGCATTGTTGAAGAAAGAGGGAATCAGCGCATCCGTAGTCGACATGCACACCGTCAAGCCTGCTGACGTGCGAATGATTGACGAAATTGCAGGAGTGACTGGTGCAATTGTCACCGTTGAGGACCACAACATCCTCGGCGGCCTGGGCAGCACTGTGGCCGAAATCGTTTGCAGAGACAAACCCGTCCCAATTGAGATGGTTGGGATCCATGATAGGTTTGGGGAGTCCGGAGACCTACGCGAACTCATGGAGATTCACGGACTTACGGCCCATCACATTGCAGACGCGGCAAAGAAAGTCATGAAACTGAAGGAGAACTCAGCCGTGAAAGGAGGCAGGGTCGCTTGATAGCGGTAATCCCGAAAAGCCCGAACAGTCAAAAAGTCGCCCAAGCGGTCGACTTCCTACGCAAGAAGGGACTGGAGGCAAGGTCCGTACCTTGGAACGACCAGACTCTGCTCGTGACGCAACACAATCCGGCTTCAACAGATGTGAATGGGCTCAAGGAATCAGGGATTGCTGAAAGAATCGTTCTCCCATCTTCAAAAGCTCAGTTGGCCAGCAGAGAGTTCCAGAACGAGACATCGATAGTTGAAGTTGGAGAAGCGCGTTTTGGAGGGAAGAAGGTCGTAGTCGTAGCTGGCCCATGTTCGGTTGAAGGACGCGAGCAGCTACTGGAAGTTGCACATGCTGTTAAACGATTAGGAGTTACGCTATTGCGAGGAGGCGCTTACAAACCGCGAACCTCACCTTACGAGTTTCAGGGACTCGGGGAAGCGGGTCTCAGACTGCTGGCGGAAGCGCGTGAAGAGACGGGCCTGCCGGTGGTGACTGAGGTGCTCGAGCCCGAGCGAGTGGGTCTTGTCGCCAAGTACGCTGACATGCTCCAAATTGGAGCAAGAAACGTTCAGAATTTTGCTTTGCTCAGGGCTGTCGGAAGATCGAGACTTCCAGTCCTCCTCAAACGTGGAATGATGACTACAATCGACGAATGGTTACAGGCCGCAGAGTACGTTCTCCTAGAGGGAAACCCGAATGTCGTTCTTTGCGAACGCGGAATCCGCACATTCGAAAAAGCGACACGTAACACGCTGGATCTTGCAGCAGTGCCGGTCTTGAGGAATACGACGCATCTCCCTATCCTCGTTGACCCAAGCCACGCTACTGGGAGCAGACTCCTCATAGCGCCTATGGCCAAGGCGGCCATCGCTGCGGGAGCTGACGGTCTCATGATTGAGACCCATCCTACCCCTGAGACTGCCCTTTCCGACTCCCAACAACAATTGGACTTGAGAGAGTTCGCGAGTCTGATGGAAGAGCTTGAAGCCGTCGCCAAGGCAGTCGGTCGCGGAATCCTCTAGGGGATCTGTCCTCTTGAACAGAATCTCAGTATCGCTCGGCGAACGCTCCTACGAGATTATGATAGGAGACAGAATCTTAGGCACGCTCGGGGACACTGCGAAGAGAATTGGGCTAGGATCCAAGGAATTGATCGTCACAAGTGCAGCACTCTGGCCCAGCTATGGGAAAGTTGTGCATGATTCTTTGGCGTCCACTGGTTTTGACGTGTCTGTCGCGATCATGAATGATGAGGAGGAATCCAAGTCACTCCAGACGGTAAACTCGGTCTACGACAATCTGGTGGAGAACGAGTTTGACAGGAGTTCTGGGATAGTCGCGGTCGGCGGAGGCGTAATCGGTGACGTTGCAGGATTCGTAGCAGCCACATTCATGCGGGGAATAAGGTTCATCCAAGTACCTACGACACTGCTTGCCCAAGTGGATAGTAGCATCGGAGGCAAGACCGGAGTAAATCACCCGAAAGGCAAGAATCTCGTTGGCGCCTTTCACCAGCCGGCGCTTGTCTGGACTGATGTCTCAACCCTGCGGACTCTCCCAGCAAGAGAGATTCGCTCTGGTCTAGCTGAGGTCGTAAAGTACGCGATTATTGCTGACCCGGAACTCTTTCACATTCTGGAAACTACAGTCAGCTCGTTCTCCAAAGCTTCGACTGAAACGTTGATCGACATTGTGTCTCGATGCTGTTCGATCAAAGCTAGGATCGTGGAAGAAGATGAGAGGGAGCACGGCGTCAGATCGATCCTGAACTATGGCCACACGGTCGGACACGCACTGGAAGCCCTGACCAATTACGCCTACTACACGCATGGTGAGGCAGTTGCAATCGGCATGACCGGCGTTGCCAGAATATCTTGTGAGGTAGGTGCCACAGGGCAGAAGATGGCCGAGAACCAGGAACGTGTACTCAAGATGGCGGCGCTCCCAACATCGATAGACTGTCCGACCAATCCTAATGAGATTGTCCACCAGCTGAATAGCGACAAGAAGAGGCTGGCTGGGCGCGTCAGATGGGTACTGCCCAAGACCATAGGCGAGGTATTTCTGACGGATCAGGTTCCGACTGATGTCGTTCTTGACGTTCTGAGACGAATGATCGATTCCAATAAGGGAGAGCATCGATGCGACCGATGATCTGTGTCCCAGTGATGGAAGAAACCGTCAAGAGAACGGTCAGATCCATTCGGGTATTGGAGCGACATCATCCAGATCTCATCGAGATACGATTCGACTCAATGAAATCGGCGGTCTCATTTTCCGAAATTAGAGATGCTACCCAACGTCCTTTGATCGCCACAAATCGAAGTACAAGCCAAGGTGGCCAGTTCTCTGGAATAGAAGAGATGAGGCGGGAGACACTGACGCTCGCGGCCCAAGAAGGATTCGACTATGTGGACATAGAACTCAACACAAAGGACGTTCGCACGACAGTTCGCCAATTCAAGCAGCATGGAGCAAGAGTAATCGTCTCATACCACAACGAAAAGCTCACTCCGGCAGAGGCGACACTTGCATCCATAGTTGGGAGCGAGAAGCGCGCGGGCGCGGATATCTGCAAGATAGTTGGCACCGCAAAGAGCTATCGCGACAATCTGCGGTGTCTGAAGTTCGTCGACAAGCATGCGAGAAAGACAAAGCTCGTCTGTTTTCTCATGGGAAGGCTCGGAATCTCGTCAAGAGTTCTGTCTCCAATTCTCGGAGCCTATTTCACGTTCGCCTCATTCCACGCCGGCCGAGAAACTGCAGCAGGCCAGATCCCGATAGATGAACTGCAAACTCTGTACAAGGAGCTCGGAGTGGCTTGAACGGACTCCCGAAGATCTCGGATATGCCATCGGACTCCTCCAGGATCGATGGGGGAACAAAGGTTTGTGCGGTTATTGGGGACCCTATTGAGCACTCGCTGTCTCCAGCGATTCACAACGCAGCATACAGATCATTGGGTATGGATTTCGTGTACGTTGCATTTCGGGTTAGGAGGAGAGAGCTTGCGCGAGCGATAGAAGGCGTTAGAGGTCTTGGAATAGTAGGTCTGAATGTGACGAGGCCTCACAAGACTAGTGTGATGCATTTTCTGGACACAATCGAGAAGACCGCTCGCGAGATCGGAGCCGTCAATACCCTAGTCAGATCAGGCGGGGGACTTCGAGGATACAACACAGATGGTCAAGCAGCCCTTGAAGTGCTGCGGAAGCTAAGCGGATCGCTGTCAGGTACAAGAGCGGTAATTCTTGGGGCAGGAGGAGCAGCGCGAGCCATCGGCTACTATCTTTCCAGGTCAACTCAGAGCATCTCAATTCTCAACCGTACCCGCGCTAAGGGGTCAAAGCTGGCGGGCGAGATCGCACGATGGAGTGACATCAAATGTCAACCCTATGGGCTCGACAAGGCAAGCCTCCGGAAGGAAGTAGGTCAAAGCGACGTTCTGATCAACACATTGCCTGTCGATGTAGTTCCTCGTTTCGCCTCGACACTGATCCGTGAGGAATTAATCAGAGCGGGAATGATCGTTTTCGATGCCAACTACATTCACAAAAGCGACTTCCTCAGCGACGCTGAAGCCGCGGGAGCTAGAGTCGTCGATGGCCTTGACATGCTAGTCGGTCAGGCAGCTCTCTCCTTCAAACTGTGGACCGGCCGAGACCCTCCGATTGACGTGATGCACAAGGCAGCTCTCAAGGCAAGGCAGGTGCGGACGAAATGAGCGCAGAAGCAACAGCATACGGAGCTGTGACAATAGTGAACGCCATAGCCACTGGAAAAGGGGCTGCCTTCGGAATTGATCTCTGGACGAAAGCCAGAGTGGAATTGACTAACGACGGGATCATCGAAACGCGAATCCTCAACGATGAGAAAGAGAAGACGCTCCTTACTGAGAAATGCGTTCGAGCAGTGTTCGAGCGTTTCGGAGAACGGAAAATCGGCGCTAGAGTTGAAACGGAGTCTAACATCCCGATCGCGAGAGGTCTGAAGAGCAGCAGTGTAGCAGGCAATGCAATCACTCTTGCTACATTGGCCGCACTTCAGAAACGCCTAGAGCCATGCGAGATTCTGAACCTAGTAGCAGATGCAAGCTTGGAAGCAAACGTTAGTGTGACCGGTGCATTCGATGACGCCGCGGCGTCGCTATACGGAAACGTTGTCGTGACCGACAACATCCTTCGGAAGGTTCTGCGAACATACCCAGTCGAGGATCACCATGTCCTGTTACTGGTTCCGCGAGCGAAGGCGTATACGATTGATGCTGATCTAGGAAGAATCAAGACAATTGCGAGGCAGGTGGAAACTGCTTACGAACAGGCGCTTGCTGGCGAGTGTTGGAACGCGATGACTCTCAACGGTCTTGTGTATTCGCATGTCCTGAAACTCTCTGCAGAAGTAATCCTAGAGGGCCTAGAAGCGGGCGCTTTGGCGGCGGGGATCTCCGGAAAAGGTCCAGCCTATGCCTTCGTGGTAGGTGACCAATCCAAGGATCCGGTCCTGGATGTCCTGAGAAGACACGACGGCGAGGTAATGGTTTCGAAGACGAGAAGTCGCCCATCCTTGCCGAGGCTGACGGCAGAGGGATGAGGTTCTACCGCCATTGAAAGTGACAATATACCGCAGTAGCCTGGATGGCTCGTTGAGGGCGCCACCATCAAAGAGCTACACCCACAGGGCTCTGTTCTGCTCAGCCTTGGCTCAAGGTGAAAGCACGTTGCATTCGCCGCTTATCTGCGACGACACACGCGCAACTTCCGACGCACTCTCAAAGGTCGGCGTAGCAACTGAATGGAACACTGGAGCTGCCGGCGTTTCTCGATCTGGCGAGTTGAAGAAACCATCAGACGTAATCTTCTGCGGGAAATCAGGAACCACTCTCCGATTCATGATGGCCATTTGTGCGACCACTCCTTATGATGCGGAGATCTCCGGTGACCCTTCTCTGCTGAAGAGACCGGTGAAGGACTTGGCGCTTGCTCTTGGAGCACTCGGAGCATATTGCACGTCCAACCTTGGCTACCCTCCGGTTCATGTGAAGGGACCGATCGAGGGGGGAACTGCCACAATTCCTGGAAATGTCAGCTCTCAATATGTCTCGGCTCTCTTGCTGGCGGCGCCTTCGGCGGACGCATCAGTTGAGGTCAGCATAGTTGGGCGCTTGGAGTCGAAATCTTATGTCCAAATGACTCTAGACATGCAGAACAGATTCGGCGTTCGCGTTGACGCGTCTGATGATTTGACCGAGTTCCATGTGCGCGGTCAGACATATCGCCCCTCCGAGGTGGAAATAGAAGGCGACTGGTCATCCGCAGCTTCCTTGCTGGCAGGAGCAGCAGTCGCGGGCGACAAGGTGAGTATTCAACGTCTCGAGCAGAAGAGCCTTCAGGCCGATCGCCATCTGTTGGACATCTTCAAGCATGTGAAGGCACGAGTGAGTCAGGATTCGCATTCAGTGACTGCTGAGAAATCACAAATAGACGCAGCGGAGGTCGACGTGTCAGATTGCCCGGACCTGTTCCCGGTCACATGCGTACTATGTGCAAGCGCGCACGGCATTAGCACGATCAGAGGCATTCAGAGGCTCAGGATCAAGGAATCGAACCGTGTCCAAGCAATGAGCGACGGACTCAAGCAGATGGGTATCAAAACCGAGGAATCAGAGGATTCGTTCACTATCAACGGTGGCAAGCCGTGCAAGGCGGTCATTGACCCGCACCGAGATCACAGGATAGCAATGGCGTTCGCCGTCCTTGGACTGGGCACTGAAGTCACGATACTTGATGCTGAATGTGTGGGAAAATCCTATCCGTCATTCTGGTCTGATCTCCAGTCACTGGGAGCCAGGGTGAAAGCGGCTTGACCGGCAACTCCTTCGGCAAACGATTTGTAGTCACAAGCTTTGGCGAGAGTCATGGCCCAGAAGTTGGAATCGTTATCGACGGTTGCCCCGCGGGACTCGAAGTTGTCGCCAGCGACATCCAGCGCGAGCTGCAGAGGAGACGACCTAGTAGTGATCCGTTCTCCACTGAGAGAACAGAAGCCGATCAAGTGGAAATCTCATCCGGAGTATTCAATAACCGCACCACTGGGGCTCCGATCCATCTTTCTGTATCGAATCTGGACGTGCGGTCAGAAGGATACGAGGAGAGGAAGTACACTCCAAGGCCTGGGCAGGCGGACCTAGTTGCTAGGCTGAAGTATGGAGGGCACGAGGATTACAGGGGTGGCGGCAGGTTCTCTGCGAGGATCACTGTTGGATTTGTTGCAGCCGGCGCCGTTGCGAAGAAACTCCTCAGTACGATCGGAATGATAGTGTACGCTCACACCGTAGAGATCGGGGGCATACGTGCCAGAAAGGCTCCGCCAGAGGAAGAGGCGAAGGCGGTGTGTAGCAATGCACTCAGTTGCGCTGATTCTGAAGCAGCGGAAAAGATGGCTAGCGCGATCGCTGACGCCAAGACGCGCGGGGATACGCTCGGGGGCGTGATCGAGGCCGTCGCCACTGGAGTCCCCGTTGGTTTGGGAGAACCCGTCTTTGACAACCTCGACGGTGATCTAAGCAAGGCCTTTTTTGCAATCCCTTCAGTCAAGGCCGTTGAGGTGGGAGCCGGGTTCCAATCCGTGAGGATGCGGGGGTCAGAGTACAATGATCCTCTGATGGTACGTGGGGGAAAAGTCCATAGCCCAACCAACAATGCCGGAGGCATCACTGGCGGCCTCAGTAACGGCCAGCCCATAGTGTGCAGAATCGCCCTTAGGCCGCCATCATCAATAGCGATTCGTCAAACCACCGTCAATATTCAGACGATGAGCGAGCAACCACTCTCGATCAAGGGAAGGTTCGACGCTTGCGTCGTTCCTAGGGCAATTCCTATTGTGGAGGCCATGATGGCGACCGTTCTCGCCGATCATTCGCTACGAGCTGGCCTGATCGGACCTGTCCTGAGTAACAGCTAGGATGTCGCGGTTGGGTAGGATCCCAGTATCTTCACGAAAGTCGACCGCGCACGTAGATCTCTCAACGCTTCGTGACATGACTTGTCCCGCATATGCCCATGGAAGTCGACGTAGAAGTTGTACTGCCAGGGTGCGTTTTTGACAGGTCTAGATTCGATCTTCGTTAGATTGATTTCACTCCGCGAAAGCGCTTTGAGAGCTCGATACAGCGATCCGGGTTTGTGTTCAACGCCGAAGATGATCGAGGTCTTGTCGTCTCCTGATCGAGGAGCAGCTCTCTTCCCCAGAACCAGGAAGCGCGTGTAGTTTACGCCACTGTCTTCAATTCCCTCTGCAATGATTCGCATAGAGTACAGTTCTGCGGCGCGTCTGCTCGCAATCGCGGCCACCTTCCGTGACCTCATCGCCTTGATCAGTTTCACGCTGCCCGCCGTGTCGTAGGTCGGGACGGCTTCCATCTTGGAGATGCGCAAGTATCTCGCGCATTGGGCCAGTGCTTGTGGGTGGGAATAGACGGTGGTTATTTCGTCGGCCCTAGTTCCGGGCTTTCCAATTAGGCAGTGTCTCACCCGAACTAGTATTTCTCCGCAAACCTTCGAGGTGGTACTTGCCAGCAGGTCATGTGTCTCGTTGATGCTTCCCTCGTATGAGTTCTCCACCGGCACGACGCCGAATACGTTGTGTCCGCTTTCCACGGCATGGAAAACATCCCTTAGAGTCCTGAGCGGCGTGACTGCAATGTGAGGTCCGAAATAGCGTTCACATGCCTCGTGGCTGTAGCTTCCTCTTTCACCTTGGAAAGCGACATGCAATCTGGACTTGCGCAAACCCACAGCTCCTGAATGTACCGATTCTCACACTAGCTTCTCGAGACCGCGGATTGTGCCTCTGTGACCGTCTCGAATGCTGCTCGCGCAATTCTGAACTGTGGATCGGTTGAGAGAGCTTTTCTGATCTCCTTGTAGCGGGCGACGAGTTTGGCTCTGTCCCGCTTGTTCACAATTATTGCGAGTGACCGAATGTCTCGCTGCAAATCTCGCAAGACTTTGCGAAACTCATCGTTCATTATCTGAATGTCCGCGGTAGTCTCAGGCTCGTCGGCAATTGCTTCTGCAAGCAACATCTGCAGGTCGAATGTCCTGCCGGCAAATCCTCGGATTTCAGCGAGGTTTCTTCTCTTGGAGAGCGTCATGGCGAAAGCCATGTTGAGAAAATGCGGTAGACCTAGTGTTAGAGCCATGTGTTTGTCATGGATGTCTTGTTGAGTCAAGAAGAAATGGGCACCTTGGAACAGATGCTTCATAGTCTTGTAGCCGCGCGTGTCCTTCCCAGTTCTGATAGCGACGATTCTCCTTCCGCGGATACCGTGTGCCAGAGGCCCGAACATGGGATGAATGCTGGCAACCTTGACGCCTCGCCTCTCAGCAGTACGAAGGGCCGGCATGACGACCGATTTTGTCGCAGAAATCTCACAGACGAGAGCATTTCTGCGCAAGACTGGAAGGATGTCCTTGATGACTTTCGAGATCGCGTTCGCCGGCGTGGCGAGGATGATTATGTGTCCTTCTCGTGCCGCCTCTACACTGCTTGAGGCATATTTCGCATGAACCTTCAGGGCAAGACGTTTAGCTTTCTTTGAGTCGCGGTCCGAAATAATGACGGAGTCTCCTCGTGATTTGAAGAAGCGGGCAAACCACGCACCCATTCCTCCTGCTCCAATGATGGCCACTCGTGTTACCATTCATCCATCGCCTTCACAATTCGCCTGATTCCGGTCCTAACGGCTGCTTCAGGCTCTGTTATCGCGAGTCTCAGGAAGTCTTGGTACTCTCCGAAAATGGTTCCTGGCAGAACGCCAACCGCATGTTTCTCGAACAAGTGCTTCGCGAACTTCTCAGCGTCAATACCTCTTCGTCTAATTCGCGGGAAGACGTAGAATCCGCCTTCCGGGGGATGAAACTCGAAATCACCCTTTCTCAGTTCCTCACATGCCATGTTCAGGCGCTTCCTGATCCTGCCTCTGCCAGTTGCTGCGTCTACGCTCGTATCCTTCAATGCGGCAAGTGCGGCTCGTTGTATGAGTTCGGGTACGTTGGTCAGTGAGGTCTCAACGATCTTGCGCATTCTGGCAATCCTCTGCTCGTCTGCGACTGCGTAAGCGACTCTCCAGCCCGTCATGCTGAACTCCTTCGAGAAACTGTTTACGTAGATCGCTTGAGTGTCGGGGTATTCAAGCACACTCGGGACGGGTACACTGGAGTAGGTTGCGTAGACCTCGTCTGAAAGGACAACGGTATGATACTTTCTCGCGAGGCCCATTATCTCTTGGAACATCTCTGCCGAAAGCACCTTTCCCGTAGGGTTGTTTGGGTTGTTGAGGACGATCATCTTCGGGCCGAGTCTCAGCGTTTCCTCAAGGGCGGTCAAGTCAATGTCCCATTGATCCTCCAAACGCGCCGAGACAGCAAAAGTTCTCCCGCCGGCGAAGGCGACGCATGATTCGTAGGCCGACCATGCGGGTCGACATATCGCCACTCTCTCGAGGCTTGACACGGTAGCGAGTATTGCAGCAAAGATTGCGAAGCGACCGCCTGGAAGGATGAGTATGTTGGATCGGCCGAGCTTAGTTCCATACTGACGGTTCAGGCGTTCAGCGATTGCGTCCACAAGAGCTGGAAGGCCAGCGCTTGATCCGTAGAGCATCATAGGGGAATGGTCAAGATACCTTTTCGCTTCGCGGATCACAGCTCTTGGAGTTCTGAAGCGAGGCTCACCTATGTCGAGCCTGATCAGCTTGCGCCCCTTTCTTTCGGCCCTAAGCATCATTTCCGAGAGCTGTTTGAGCATGGAGTCTCCGCCAATCACACGTCGTCTCGACTGCGTTTGGACCTCCACGGAACCTTCAACGACAAGATTGACTAGACGCCTAGCGTAGGCCTTGTCGATTCCTGCCCTGGCCGCAGAGGTGACGAAGTTCTGAATGACAATCTTCTCAGTTACCGGATCGATAACCCCTAGGTTCAGTTGCTTCTTCAGCCGTCCGATCTTCCGGGCGAGCTTGAGCCTTCGACCCAGCAGGCGAACGAGTTCAGAATCAACAGTACCGATGTCTGCCCTTAGCTCTCTCAGATCCTTTTCAATCATCTCAATCCCGGCTCTCACTGCACTCACGCAGATGGACGCGACCAGGCACTATGTCAGCCTGCGAGCTCGCTATCGCAATGAATGGTTTCGAGGGATCCTCTGTTTTCAGTCCACATGCCCTTAGAAGGCTTCGATGCGGAGCTCGTTCAACACCCTTCTTGATGATGTCAGATCTCAAGCGTGCCGCTCCGATCGATTCTAGCACTTTCGGGCTTTTAACTGCCCAACATCAAGCCTCGAAAGCTAAGTCAATTGCCAAAGCTTCTTTGCTGTTAATATTCATCCTGGTGTTCGACAGTACGTCCGTTGTGGCTTCGTGTATCTGACCCAACTCGGCCTCGGAGAATACTCTCAATCGGTTGTGCTACAAACTCCCATTCCCCTCACAGCATCTGACAGTCTGTTCGTTCTTGATCGGAGCCTCAAGCGCACAAAAGCTTGTACCAAACGTGTACGGTGATACGATGTGGTGTGCACTCGTGCTGCGCCTAAGCTGCTTTTCATGCACTGCCTACGTATTTCCCAACAATCGGAATCCTGGTTGAGCATCTAGGACAAGCGTTTCCATCAGTTAGCCCGTATGAGACAATGCTGTAGCCGTCTCTGGCTATGATGCATTCGCCGCATTGAGGACAGAACGTATTCTCGTAGATGTGACCTCTGACGTTTCCGATGTATGAGTACTGTGCTCCCGCTTTACGAGCGGTTTCGCGAGCACGTTCCAAGGTCCGAATGTTGGTGGCAGGCAAATCGTATCTGTATGCGGGAGCGTATCGAGTGAAGTGTATTGGTGTGTCCGGACCGAGATGTTTCACATGTTTGTCAACTACGAAGGCGATAGTAGAATCGCTGTCATTGACTCCCGGGATGACTAGGTTCACTATCTCCATGTGTATGCCCATCTTCTTGGCGGCCTCAGCAATCCGCCAAGGCACATTCTCATCCACGGAACCACAGAAGTTGCGGTAGGCGTACTCGTCTCCCTTGATGTCGATCTTCAACCCATCAAGTCCCGACTGTCGGAGTAGGTTGAGCGCCTCAGGAGTCATGTACCCGTTTGAGACATAGCAGCAATAGAGACCACGCGTCTTTCCCAGGGAGAATAGGTCTACCGCCCAGTCAGTGAGGAGTGTGGGCTCTTGGAAACTGGCGCAGAGTCCCTCGTCGCCCGAGTCTATGGCCATCTGCACTATTCTTTCGGGCATAACGGATCGGGATGCCTCCGGTACAGGCGGGGTTTTGGAGAGGTTGTAGTTCTGGCACCAAGGGCAATCGAAGTTGCATGACCAGGTGGAGAAAGTCAGTGCCGTTGACCCAGGCCAGTAGTGGTAGAAAGGTTTGATCTCGATGGGACGACTCTCAACGGCGCTGAGATCGCCATAGACGAGCGTGTACAGTTTTCCCTTGATATTCTGTCGAGTTCTGCAGACTCCGACTTGATCCGAGTTGAGAATGCATCTGCGCTCGCACAAGATGCACTGAACCCTTTCGCCACCTAGCCTCACGTAGAGGGAAGATTCGCGAACACAAGGCCTTGCCAGAAGTCCCATAGCAGGCGCTCACTACTCATTCATGAACACGACTACAAATGCGTGGTGCCATGCAGACGAATGTTGTGGCTGAGCACATGTGGAGCCGTGACCAAGGAGCTCGTTTGCTGGGACCTACTGCTTGCCCGTCTTTGCCTGTGCGTATGTGTAGCAGCCCATCGCCGAGAGCTTGACACTCCGAACGACATGGTCGGGTATCTCTTTTCGTGATCTGCCACTGCGTTCCAAGACATCAGTCATGAACACTTCAAAGAGCTCGTCCAGAGGCTTTCCAGTCCTGACTGCCTCCTGGGCCTCTGATTCCCACTGCCCGATCGTGTCGATGTTTGCATTGAGAAAGGCCCCCACGTTCTCGCGTACTGGCCCGAAGTGAGGTAGCAGCAAGCCAGCCAGATTCATGTTCATGAAATCTGCAAGGTTCTTGACGTAACGTTCTTCATCAAAGCCAGGCGGAGGCGTTGCCGGGATCGGAAAGTCGAATCCCGGATAGTGCAATCCAACGGCGTCGCCGGCGATCAGAAGGTGTTCATTCTCCAAGAGGACGGACATGTGATGCCATGCGTGGCCCGGGGTCCAGAATATCTTGAGCTTCTTCCCAGCACCGAGATCTAGTCGGTATTCTTCGCCGACCGCTTCAACTCGTTCCCTTGGCAGAGCCACAGGATTGCCATATACAGCCATGGCTTTGTCTCCGAAGACGCGTGTGGCGCTCTCAACGAGTCTGGATGGGTCGATCAGGTGTTTTGCTCCGTGTTCGCTGACCAGGACACGTGCCGTGGGTATCTCTTTCGAGAGATGACCAAGCGCTCCCGCATGATCCAAGTGTACATGAGTGGGTATGAGGAAATCAACCTGCAAGCGACCAGCTCCAGCCGTTCGCAATTCGGAGAGCAATGTGCTAGCGCTCGATGGATATCCAGTGTCTATGAGAGCGGATCTCTCCCCTTTTACAAGATAACTGGCCACTAGACCCGGAGTTCCAGCACCCAAGGTGTCGATCAGGAAAACGCCTTCTGATATCTCGGCGGGCATGTTTCCAAACTCTGCGCTTCTGATGAGCTAGGAGGCCGATTTGAGCGCATCTACAAGCTGGATCTGGTAAGGCCCAAGTTTGCCGCCGAAGTTGACGGCCGTGATCTTCACCACGCCCGGGGTCTTTGCAGCGGCCACGATGCCCACTCCAGTTGCCTTCTTGACGATTTCCTCGTCGAGACCGTTGAAGACAAGTTCGTAGACACTCTGCACCGTAGCGGGAACCTTCGAGTCTGAAATTGAAGTCCTAAGCGTGGGGCAGAAGGGGTGGTTCGTTGACGCAGGCAACTTGTACTTCATCGAGCCAACTTTCGAGCCGGACCGACAGATGCCTCCGGGGAACGGAAGCACAACGCCTTCTACCGCGACCATTGCCTCAACAGCTTTCTCGGCAGCCTCTAATGCCGAAGGCTGCGAATCGGCCATGATGATGAAGTTCCCTCCTGCGACGCCCTTCTTGACTCCGAACCTGTCCTCGATAATGAACTCGCCTTCCATGACGGGAATTCGCCACACGTTCCGGTCTCCGAGTTTGTCCCGCTTCTGAAAGCCATCACCAAACTTGCGGAGTGCAAGACCCACCTTGAGTCTGCGTACCGCGTCAGGCAACGCATCGAAGGCCGCTGTCGTCGGGCAGGTTAGGATGCATTGTCCTATGCGCGTGATCATCTGTACCTTCAGCTCTCTTCTTGATCTATGCCACATCTGAATGAAGACACCCGGCCGTCCGTCAGGAGTCCTCTCCGGAGGAACCATGCCTCCCTCGATTGCGGCTTCTGCTGGTGACATGATTATCGACGAGGCAAACCCTGTCGCAGTCTTGCCAGCAATCATGGCCCAGTTTGGGTTTGCTGCAGTCACAAGGATCCTGCCGACCACCATCGGAAATGCTTCTGCGAATGTCTCCTCGACTTCGACCCCGTTGAATTGCATGATGCATCACCAGAAACGCATAGATTCAACTGTCTGACTGCTGAACGATGACCAGACGATTTAATGGTTACTAGACAATCACTTTGAACAGCGAGCCGAAACAAGCTGTACTGAAAGAATGATTCTCGCTGCATGCCAAGAGTTAAAGACAGAGACCACGATTCGGTTTGGGAGCCTGATGAAGCTATGACAGTCAAGGTCGGGTTCTTGAAACTCGGGTGCATTGGGTCAGCGTCATTGATTGAATTCATGCTCGACGAAAGGGCAGAGAGACAAGACATTGACGTACGCGTCGTCGGAGCAGGAGCTAAGCTAGGGACAGAACAGGCGGAAGAAG
>JALHTB010000035.1 GCA_022865625.1 Candidatus Bathyarchaeota archaeon | reverse complement strand
GGGATTCAAAGGTGTACCTCCGACACGCCTTGATTCGCTTACTCAGAGCGGCGGCGAAAGGAGCATAGCACTCATAGCATTCCTGCTCGCACTGCAACAGCACATCTCTTCTCCATTCAGAGCCATCGACGAGTTCGATGTCCACATGGATCCGAAGAACAGAGAAATAATCTCAAGGCTGATTGTTACAAGCGCGAGAAAGGTAGGAGACACACAGTACCTCGCCATAACCCCAGGGCAAGTTGCTGTCCCAGATGCTGACGTTCACGTGATCGTAGTCCAGAACGTAGAAGGCGCTTCAGTCGTAGCGCAGGTGAAGTAGGTGGCATCATCAAGCGCGAAACCTGAACGTGTCAGGTTAGCATCTGGCAGGAAGGACCTGCGCGAACTCATCCAGACCTGCGAGGCCATAAGAGATCACAAGTTCAATCCTTTCTTCTTGGATGTGGCTCTTGCCGTCGAAACTCTACGCAAATACTTCCCTTTTTGGGGCTCTCTTGACGATCATTGTCTAGACGCTCAGACGATCAATGACTTGGCTGAAGTGCTTAATCTCCAGAAGAGCCAACTCAGGTATCAGTCAAGCGCGCTATACACCGCACCGGAGATGCTTGAGAAGAAGCTGCGCACGCTATCCGTGAAACGACTCGGCGAGATATTCTTGAAGTCTTGGCATCCGATAGTGGAAAGAGAACAACTCACGGTTGAAGGAGTCCGCGAGGGGCTTCGCTACTGGGACGAGACGCTCTCGTTTGAGGAAAGACGAAAGAGACTTCATCTAGGCAGACCTGCTCCGCCGACACCTACCGATCTCGACTCCCTCGTGAAATCCGGCATCATGACTCGCGAGGACTTCGCGAAGAACCTGCGCAGACTGTGGGAGGAGCTTCAAACACAGACAAAGGAAAGCGGCTCAGTTGACTATTGGTCATTTGTGCGGCGAGACAACTACCAGGAAACCGTGCAGCGTGCATACTACGTGAGTTTTCTCCTAACCTATGGCTTCGCCAAGATGGCACGTGACTCCACTGGTATGAAACTGGCATGGGTGGAGACACCTACCGGGAAAGTCGCGCAAGGAATGGTCAGCTATCCAATCGCAATACCGCGAAAGAGCGAACCCGAAGTCGTACAAGGAACATCAATGTGATGAGAAATGCAAGAGACAAGCGATGAGAAACGGTTCTACAGTGACAAGCTAAAACATGCGATTCACCTGCTACTCTTCAAACGAGGAAAGATGCCCGGAGCGAAAGAGTGGGAGCTGAAGGCTAGCCTCGGCAAGAACTACAAAGAAGTCGTCAAACAGCTTGATACTCTCCTATCAGACTTCGATCTTCAGGTGAAGAAAGTCGAGCCTGAACGCCCCCAGAATCGACCACTCGCTGAGGGACCCCTCGAAGAGAGCACAGATGATGCCCGATACTTCCTGACCCTGAGAGGAACTCTCACTCCAAAGGAAGCTAGGTTGTCTGGATGGCGAATCGACAACCTCGCAGCGCTCACCGTTGCCATTGCTTACATAGTCACAAAACAAGGCAAGGCTCCACGAGAAGAGATTGAGAAGCTTCTTGCTGAGAAAGCTGGGAGATGGAAGACTCTTACCCTCTTGGATGCCTTCACGCGGAACGGCTACCTGAAGGAAGATGAGGCCGGGTCCATGTCACTGGGTTGGCGCACAAGTTCTGAGGTGAGCCTCAGAGACCTGATGACACTGTTGGCAGAGACGGGACGCTAAGACTTCGCCTCTGCCTCAAGAGACTTCTTGAGTTCGCCCACGAACAGATTCGCATGCTTCTTTGTCTTGATCAAGCGACTGTACTCATGCTTTCGTATGCTCTCGGATGCTTTCTTCAGCTCATCTTGCTGTGCGTAATGATCGTGCACTTTGCTGCGACTCAGGACTAAGAGAACCTTCCCGGTGTAGAATCCGTCGAGGTTCTGACCTTTGCACATGGGGCATGTGCATGTGAGTTTCTTTCCGTGTAGGCCAGTCCATTCCTTCCTCTTGAAAACCCCCCATCCTGATTTGTCGAAGACATTGATCTTGTCCTTCGTCAGGGGAACCGGCGGAGGGGGGACCACCCATCTGGAGTAACTGTCAATTCCGAAGTAGGGCATGAGCATGCCTTGAGAACTGGGCAACATATGACGCGCAAACCTGATCTTTGGAGGAGTTTGGAAAGCGTGAATCCATGTGCCTGGGTGCTTCTTCTTGATCTTCTCGACTGCTCTGAGCGTGCAATAGTGAAAGCCTCCTCTCATGTTCACCCCTAGAAGACGCAACTTGCTCTTCAAGACCGGCGAAGAAAACAGCTCGAATTCTCTCTGGGTCTCTGACGCCTGCACTATCGGCATAATCGGTTTGTCGATGCGTTTCTTCTCCATCCACCTTGTAGCGAACTTCAGCAAAGAAGCGAAGTCATCAGGGCTCATGCCTGCAGCCTGCTGGACGGTGATGACATCCATGTCCGCAAAATACTGAAGGTCGAGCAGAGTCCGCAGGTCCTCTGCATCACTGTAGGTGGCTTCGCCCTTGAAGACCAAGAACAGTAGTCTCGCGACGTCCTCGAATCCTCCGGACTCGCGCGAGATCCTGCGTGCAAAATCGCGAAGAGATTCCTCCTGCTTCAGGATCTTCTTCAGTGAATCTGGATACATGAGCTTGGCGGAGACTACCACTTCTCCAGGAAGCGTATCCTTTGTACCCACAACTCTAGTCGCATTCAGCTCGGCTGTCGTCGCAAACTTGTTGGGCAAGGCCGCTGATACCTTGCCGATGCGTAGGATACCGGCATTTGCTGATGTTGTTTCGTCGCTGGCTTGATCCTCAATGGATATTTCGACCATCGAAGCTCACCGAACGTTGCGTAGGCCTCTGCTCTATCACGGGATTTAAGGCGACTGCCCTACCGAGTCACCAAACGCAATCTGTATCAAGAGTGTTCCATTTCCCGTGAGATGTTCATAGATCGTATGTCATAGTCATCGGTCATTCTCAAGATCCGATTGATGAGACGGCTCCTGCTCTAGTAGCTTTCCGACCTGTCTCCGATGGTTCTTCCCTTGCTTTGAAACCCTTATGTATGTGCCGTGCAGAGCTACGAGCAAAACCTACTGCCGCGCAAAATGGTGAAGTCAATGAGCGAAGGAGCAGAATTGCCACCTCAAGTTCAGGAGGAACTGCTAAGATTTCAGCAGCTCCAGCAGACACTCCAAGCTGTCGTGTCGCAGAAACAGCAGCTTGAGATGGAGATGTCGGAGACCGACAGAGCCCTATCTGAGCTTGAGAAAGTGACCGGAGAGAATCCGGTCTACAAGAGCGTTGGAAGCATTCTTGTCAAAGCAGACAAAGAAGGACTGCTTGCAGAACTCAAAGAGAAGAAGGAACTGCTCAACACAAGGGTCACAGTGCTCGGAAGACAGGAAGAGAGAACACGCGATCGAATCAAAGATATACAACAGAAACTCCAAGAGAAACTGCGAGCGCCTAAGGCATCTGAATAACTCTGCTCGTAGTTGCATGTTGTTATCGTCGAGCGGGATCAATTGTGAATATTGGACTCCGTAGACCGCCAAACGACGACGAGATAGAAGCCATCTGCTCGGCAGCAGAGGAAGCTGCTCGAAAACTCATACTTTCAAGGATTTCCTTGAAGAGACTTGAAGACTTGAATCTGTCTGTTGAGGCGGTCGGTGATAAGCCTCTATCACTGAACATCGAGATCTCCCTTGACACAAGCCTAGAGGATCCCAATCTCGACAGGATTGTTGACGAGGCGACTGACGCGGCGTTTGCGGGTGCAGAGGCGAAAGTTCGGGAGCTAGATCTGTGCGAAGTCTCGAGCGACTAGTGAGAATGGTCAAGACCTCACGTAGAGTTCTGATACTCGGCCATCAGAATGCTGACCCAGACGCCGTGTGCTCAGCCTACCTGCTGGCAAGGTTTCTCAAGAGAATGAACAAGCGACTTAGAACAACCGTTGTCTCCCCTGAAGGCGTGAGCAAGGTTTCTGCCCGCGTCCTCCAACAGCTCCGATTCGCAGTAGAAGAAAAGGCGGAACCAATGGAGTTTGATGTGATCTTCACGGTTGACACAAACACGCTGCAGCAACTCGGCAGCCTGAAGGAACCAGTCCAGAACTCAGGCAGGCCAATCGTTGTGATCGATCACCACGCGATTCATCCTGACACACGTGATCGGGCAGCGATCCTCGTGTCGGACGAAAAGGCCACCTCTGCCTGCGAAGTCGTGTATAGTCTCTACAAGGCCATGAAAGTTCGCCTCACAAAGAAGGAAGCATTTGCGGCCTTTCTCGGGCTCGCATATGAGACCGGTCACTTTACGATTGCAACGACAAGATCTCTCAGACTGGCATGCGAGCTTCTGGACATCGGCGTCGATGGCACAAGGGCCCTGAACCTTATTCGAGTCCCTATGGACAATTCCGAGCGTATTGCTCGAATGAAGTCAGCAAAGCGCCTGAACTGGGAGAGTATTGGCGGATGGATTGTTGCAACGTCCACAGTGGGTTCATTTCACGCGTCTGTCGCACGATCTCTTATCGGACTGGGGGCACACCTTGCCATAGTTGGTGGAGAAAAAGTAGATAGATTGACGCTTAGTCTCCGCTCTACGAACGAGTTCTACTCGCGGACGGGGTTTCACCTCGGCCGTAACTTGGCAATGGTCTTGGGCGAGACCATGAATGGCGCCGGCGGCGGCCACTCCACGGCGGCGGGCGCAACAGTCCAAGGAAACCTGGATGAAGTCCTCAAGAAATCTGTTGAGCTGTTCAAGACACACTTGGACCACGACAAGACAGCAGTCGAATGAAAGGCTATATGGCGCAGCCAAGATATGGCGCGCAACTCGAAACATGGTAGCTACTCGAGAACCTTCATACTGATCTAGGACGGCGAGAGGGCACAGCGGCTTGTCGATTATTCGCGCAAGTAATCTGACCTTCACCTACGCTGGCGCACCGAGATCGTCCGTCGAAGATGTCTCCCTCGAAGTATCTCCTGGAGAGTTCGTCGTTCTCACAGGCCCGAGCGGATGTGGGAAAACTACTGTCTGTCGATGCTTGAACGGATTGATCCCGAACTTCTACTCGGGCGACTTCACCGGAGAGCTCGTCGTCGATGGTATGAATGTGAAGGAACACACAACGGCTGAACTCTCATCTCACGTAGGTTTAGTCTTTCAGAACCCAGAGAACCAACTCTTCTCTCTGAGCATCGAAAGAGACGTTGCTTTTGGCCCGGAGAATCTTGGACTCAGTAGAGAAGAAACGCGAAGAAGAGTCGACTGGGCCCTCGAGGTGACCGGAATCACGGACCTCAAGGACAGACCTCCATACGAGCTCTCTGGAGGCCAACAACAAAGGGCAGCGATTGCGGCGGTCCTAGCAATGCAGCCCAAGATAATTGTGCTTGATGAACCTACGTCGTTCCTAGATCCCAAATCAGCGTTGGAGATCCTCGCAGTCATTTCTGACCTCAACAAGAAACTTGGAATCACCATCATCTTGGTTGAGCATAGACTTGACCTCGCCTCCAAACATGCGAACCGAGTCATCGTTATGGACTCTGGCAAGATTGTCCTCGATGGAACCCCGAAACAGGTGTATGGAGAACAGGCCAGGCTGATCGGGATCGGCGTGCCGCGGGTGATCACGCTCTTCAATCTCCTGCAAAAGGGAGGTCTTGAGTTCTCCCAGACTCCGACGACCGTCGAAGAAGCGGCCCAAGAGCTAAGGAAGATGCTAAGTCGATGATACGGACTGAAGGCCTGAAGTTCTCCTACCCAAGCGCTTCAGAAGTACTTCGAGGCATCGACCTCACCATTGGTGATGAGGAATTCGTTGCCATAATGGGAGAGAATGGAGCCGGAAAGACAACACTTGTCAAGACTTTCAACGGCCTTCTCCTTCCGACTTCCGGCAGAGTAACAGTCGACGGGGTCAACACGCGCGAATCCAGTGTCGCACAACTTTCCAGAGACGTAGGACTAGTGTTTCAAAACCCAGACCACCAACTCTTCTCTGAGACAGTACGCGAGGAGCTTGCATTCTCACTCAGAAACTTCGGCTATGGTGAGGACACCATTGACAGACGGGTCACAAGCATACTCGAAACGCTCGACCTGTCTCGGTATGCCGATTCCTCTCCCTTCGTACTGAGCGGAGGAGAAAGAAAGAGAGTCGCACTGGCAGCGGTACTAGTATGGAATCCAAAGCACATAATCCTAGATGAACCGACTATCGGCCAAGATTATCAACAGAAAGATCGACTAAGGAACTTCATCCTCCAGCTGAACACTCAAGGAAAGACCGTCATAACCATCACACACGACGTCGAGTTTGTCGCAGAATGCAAACCCCGACTCATTCTTCTCTCGAAGGGATTGGTGATCGGAGACGGGCCGGCAGAGGACATTCTCTCGAATGAGCAGCTCATCGAGAAGGCCTCGCTTGCGCGTCCACAGATTGGGGCGCTTATGCATGAGCTCAGAGATCTCGGACTGTCCGATCGCGTGATAGATGTCTACTCGGCCGAACAGGCAATTCTGGGTGCACTTGGGAGGAGACGGTGAGTGTCGCTCAAGGTCTTTGACGGGTTCAAGTTCGCGAAGCTTCCTACTCCGATCCACATGATGGACCCGCGTGCAAAATTCACCATGACAATGGGGCTATTTGTTGCCGCACTTCTATTTTCCAACATCTACGCGTTGATCGTGATCTTCCTTGTCCAACTTCCGATTGTCTATGCTGCGAAGACATGGAAGAAATGGGCCGCTTCGATGAGAGCAGGCCTGTTGCTTGCGGTCCTCATATTCGCAATGAATTTCGTGTTTGGGTCAACGCTCGTTTTCTCCGCAGCGATGACGTTGAGGTTCATTTCACTGATGTCGGCGTTCTCGTTGTTCTTCATGACTACGTCGCCTGACGACTTGGGCTTGGCGCTCGAACAGGCGCATGTTCCGTACACTCTGTCTTTCACGTTCACCACGGCTGTCAGACTGGTTCCAACCATGGCGCTCGACGCCCAGACTGTCATTGACGCACAGCGATCCAGAGGATTGGAGCTAGACAAAGGCAACTTCATGAAACGAATCCGGAACTACATACCCATCCTGATCCCGCTGATCGTTTCTGCAATCAGGAGAAGCATCGAGCTCGCAGAGGCGCTTGAGTCCAGAGGATTCGGCGCAAGCCCGAATCGCCAACCACTCATTGTCCTACGGATGAAATTCACAGACTGCTTTGTCGTCGCCGTTACGATCCTTCTGGAAGCACTTGCTGTCTATGTGTACCTGTACGTGCCTCTTCCGTCGCCGAACATTCCGATCACGATGCCGAAGATCTTTCCTTGGCTCTGACCTCACCAGTAGCCATCGTAGGTCCCCAGTGTGCAAACCGTAGTCCCCACGTGCACTTGGCCTGGGTGAAGGCAAGAGTAAAGAACACTTCACGCATTCTAACGTACACCGTGGTCATTTTGCGCCTGACGGCCTACCAACATGCCACTGAAGACCTCATAGAAAGCGTCCGTGAGTCTCTTCTTCGGGTAGATCTGGACCAGGTCGAGAGAATGGTTACGGAGATGCTTGCCTCGACCGAGAGACGCATCCTTGTGTTGGGGGCCGGAAGATCAGGCCTGATCGGCCGAGCCTTCGCGATGAGGCTGATGCACCTCGGGTTCAAGGTCTACGTCATGGGAGAAACAATCACACCATCAATTGGAAAGGGAGACCTGATCATCGCACTTTCAGGATCAGGTACAACCAAACTCGTGGTCACCGCAGCTGAAATCGGGAAGACCGTCGGTGCAAAGATCATCGCCATAACCTCGTACCATGACTCAGACTTAGCGAAGTTGGCAGATCATGTAGTCGTCATCAAAGGGCGAACAAAAGTCGCGGACGAGAAAGACTACTTTCTGCGACAACTGATGGGAGAGCACGAACTGATGGCCCCGCTGGGAACAGTCTTCGAGATCAGCCTAATGACCTTCCTGGATGGAGTTGTCGTTGAACTCATGCGCCGTCTTGGCCTTACTGAGAGCGAGCTGAGAAAGCGCCACGCCACCATCGAGTAGAAGAATGGGAGCACACGTGTCACTTCTGATACGAGATTGCTCGTGGATCGTTACACAAGACCCGTCGAGGGCCGTCCTAAGAGACTCCTCTGTCTATGTTGAGGATCGACGAATCGTACAGATAGGAAAGGAAGCACCTCGAGACGCCGATCGGGTCCTAGACGGCAAAGGAATGGTCCTTCTCCCCGGTCTGATCAATACTCACACGCACATTCCCATGGTCATCTTCAGAGGATATGCGGACGACATGCCTCTCCAAGAATGGCTCAGCAGTAAGATCTGGAAGCTCGAACCAAACATGACTGGCGAGACATGCTACTGGGCAACGATGCTCGGCTGCTTAGAGATGATCGCATCTGGCACGACCACTTTCAACGACATGTACTTCTTCGCCGAGAATGTGGCGCAGGCGGTGCAAGATGCAGGTCTCAGAGCAGTGCTATCGTCTGTCATCATAGATGTTGCACCTGATCCGAAACTTCACAAAGAGAACGCCGGCAAGGTGCTCGAGTTCCTAAAGGGGTTGAGAAACCCTCTTGTGACAGCTGCGATAGCTCCGCACGCAGCGTACTCTTGCTCCGAAGAGACATTACTGTGGGCAAAGGAAAGAGCTGACAGGGAGCAGGTGTTGGTTCACACTCACATAGCCGAAACCAAGACAGAACAAGCGGACATCGAGAACAAGCGAAAGATGAAGGTTGTTGAGTATCTGGACAAGATTGAATTCCTGGGCCCCAATGTAGTTGGAGCACACTGTGTCTGGCTAAGCGGCAAGGAGATCAGTCTGCTCGGGAGATCCCGCACAAAAGTTGCCCACTGCCCCGTCTCGAACATGAAACTCGCAGTTGGCGGAGTGGCACCGCTTCCGGAACTACTGCAAAGTCATGTCTGTGTCGGTCTCGGCACCGACGGCGCAGCAAGTAACAACACCTTGAACATGTTCGAGACCATGAAATTCTGCGCGCTTCTGCACAAGCATACACGTTCGGATGCTACTGCGCTACCAGCTCAGATGGCGCTTGACCTCGCAACGATTGAGGGGGCCAGAGTGCTGGGGATGGAAGGTAAGATCGGAAGCATAGAGGCAGGAAAGCGCGCCGACATGATCCTTGTTGACACTCGTTCCCCCAACATGATGCCTATTCACGGAAAGGAGACAGTCATCTCTGATCTAGTCTATTCCGCAAGCGGCGCAAACGTTGACACAACCATTGTCGACGGCAATGTCTTGATGGAGAAGCATCAGTTTGCCACGCTGGACCCAAGAGTGATCGCGGACAAGATTGATAAAGCAACGCAGGACCTGCTCGCCCGCTCAACGCACACCTAGATACTCTTCTCTGCCAAAACTGCGCTGAGAATATCGAGATAGCCTGAGTCTCCTTTCCACATCGGCCGCGCTTGAGCGATTCGTATCTGTCTGTCGAAGATTGGTGCGTTGACTACGTATGTCTCGGCTTCGCCTCCCTCGAAGACGAGGCTAATGCCGTACTTTCTGCTGATGCTCTTCAGCTCATTCATAGCTTTCTCATCAATCGCACGTCCGAGCCACGTTGAGTCCAGACCCATGGCCATGCATGCTGTCATGATGAACTCAAAGCCCATCTCAATCTGTTCTGCGAGCAGATGTTCCGGATTCATTCCCCATAACGGAGCCAGCGATCGGAGTCCAAGGCTGTCGCAGATTCTCTCGACGCGCGATTTCTGATACTCACTTGCGATCGCTCCTGTCACAACACCTTCGATTCTGTACGTTTTGATAAGCCTGCATAATGCCTCCTTCATCGGGCCAAGCTCTTCCTCTTTGACCCCAGATACCTTGGCAGTCACCTGCGGAATTCCCGTAGCTTCAGCCTGAAGACGAGTCCATTCTAGTCCAGGGTGGTGAAACATCCATGAATCTATTCGCTCAGGAATCATCGTGAGGAGACACAGCACGTCATGCGCTTGATGAATTGCCCACCAAAGTGCAAATGTGCTGTCCTTCCCTCCGCTGAATAGCACACATAATCGCAACGCAAGGCGCCTACAGGTTCACGTTCTGCTCCATAAGTGCTGGCACTTGGTGCATCTCAAGCGTTCTATCGATCGCTCTTGTCTGATCCCTGCATGCTCTCCTGCAACAACGGAGACTCTGCGAAAGGCCTCAAGGTTCCCGCATCGAGGGCATCTTTCCTTAACCTTCACATACTCAATTTCTGATTCGTCGATCACATCTACCGGGGCAGCATCATGACGCTCTATGCGTCGAACTTCAACTACCTGGTCATGAGTCTCGTTCCCGCACTTGGGGCACGAGTATCTGCCTGGCGACATGTGCATGTACGATCCGCATTTCTCACAGAATCTCATACGTCCCATCACCAGCATATCGACGCGACTACTCGGGTCCCTCCGAGACGTAACTGAGGAGAGCAATGTAAGACATTTCCATCGATAGCATCCTAATCAACCGACCATACCCTTTCTGGCAAACTGTTGATCGTAGAGGCTGCGCAGCCTCTGCAGCGAATCCACTTCATCCGGACTCTTGTCACTTCTAATCCCTGTTATCCTTGCGAATCTTAGCGCGAAACCTGACTTATACCGAGGACTTCGCTGGATCTCATCGTATGCAACTTCTACGACTATGTTCGGCTTCACGGTGATCGTGTACTCCGTTTCTGATGACTTAAGCTCTTGGAGGCGCCTAGTCATCTCCGTGAACTCTTCGTCTGTTAGGCCTTTGAAGGTCTTACCTACTACTAGAAGCTCGCCGGTGTCTTCGTCTCGTGCCGCTAGGTGATAGTTCGATAGCCAGCCCCTTCTGCGTCCGTATCCCCAGTCGGCGGCAACAATAGCCAAGTCCAATGTTTCTGCTTTCTTCAGTTTGAACCATTTCTTGCCTCTCTTTCCGACCTCATATCTGCTGTCTAGAGCCTTGGCCATCAGACCCTCGTGTCCTTCTGCAATCGCCTTGTCGAAGAGACGCTGAATCTCATCCTCATCTCTTGTTACTATTAGGGGAGTGAGTAATTCTGCGGGAGTCTCTTCCTCTAGGATCTCTCGCCTTTCCACGTAGCTCTTGCCAGTAAGCTCTTCATCGCCAAGTAGGAGGACGTCGAAGAGATGCAGACACAGGGGGATCTTGATCGTTGCCCCAGCGATATCATGCACTCGGCGGAATCGTCGCATGAGATCCTGGAACGGCAAAGGTCTTGAGTTTTCATCGGTGGCAATTACTTCTCCTTCGAGGATAGCTCGTTTGCTTCTTATGAGATCCTTGGCGGTTGCGGCGATTTCTGGTAAGCTCACTGTTACGTCGCTCAGTCTCCTGCTGAAGGTGCGGACCTCGTCTCCTTTCTTGTGGATCTGTATACGTGCACCGTCGTACTTGTACTCGAATGCGGTGCCACTTTTGTGGCATTCAAGAATCTCTTGGATGCCGGTTGCCATCTCTGCAAGCATGGGTCTGACGGGTTTGAACAGAGTTATCTTCGCTGTGACTACTGCGCTTGGGTTTGTGAGAGACTGCACTGCGATTCCTCCGATGTCACCCATGATCATGTAGGCCCGGCGGACCTCGTCCAAGCTCAGTTTCGAAGATGCAGCGATCGCTGCAAGGAGCACACCATCCACGGCACCGATTTCCATCTCGCCGGAAAGCAGTCGGAACGCGTACCGCTTCTCAAGTTCGCTGAATCTGGAGAACAGTGCTTGAAGAATGTTCTCAGCCCGTTGTTTCCTGTCTGCTCCACTTGGAGAAGCCAGCGACTCAAAAGCGCTGTTGACATCTAGTAAGCTCGGTCCTGTCTCTGTGGGAAGCAGGGACACCTGCAAACTGTCGGTTTTGGTCAGTTTCCATAGGGTCGCACCTCCCACACCTAGTTTCTTCACCTCGTGCTCGCTGAGGACACGCCCGGTGAGGAAACGTACCGCAATCGGGACTTCTGTCGGGGGAAGTGCAGAGATGAAGCTTGAGATCAGTTGCACTTTCTTGTTCCGACTTCTATTAGCCTCCAGGCTTTCGCAGAGTTCCGCGAAACTCCGAAAGGAGGTTGGAGCCACCATAGATCTCACCGGCCACTAGAGACCAAGCACAACCTGTTCTCATTCATCGTCTGAGCCAGTGTTCGAGGTCGGGTTCCGAAGGACGCTTGGATATGTTTCTCATCCTCTCAACAGCGACCTTCACTCGCTCTCGTCTGAATCCTCTTTCATCGCACAAGAACCTGAACAGTGCCTCCTCATCCATGGGTTGTTGCGATGTTGAATAGTCCGATGTGACCTTCGGTTTCAGGAAGATGTCCCGCAAGGCATGCAAGTCATCCGGAAGTTTCTCCCTCAGACTCCCCGGGAGGTTCTCCAAGGAGTCGTGACACTTGATCAGTTTGAGCGCTGTCTTGGGGCCCACTCCCTTGATGCCCTCATTGAAATCTGTTCCCATCAGTATTGCAAGGCCTAGGAGTTGCTCGCGTGTGATTCCGTGATGGCTAAGAAAACCCGAGAGCTCTATCATTTCGGGCCTCAGCGGCCGAGAGGTTCCCTTGCTCGGTAGGAATTCCCTGCCTGAGACAGTGAGATATCGCACAACTCGTGGACTTCCAAACAGAATGGAGTCATAGTCTCGGCTACGGGTAGCCCAAGCGTCCCCGCGTGAGACCATGAATGCCGCCTGTGCTTCACCCTCACCGGGGGCCCGTACATAGGGCAAGCCATTCAGGACTAACAGGCGCTTTGCGTCGTCGATCATCGCCTGATCCAGTTTGCTCATCATCACTGCCTTTGACCATGCAGTCTGGAAGTCATGCCTCTGTAGAGCCTGACTCCAATCTGCTGCTGCCTTCTCTCTGCCAGCTCTTCTCTCAGCTAGCACTCTTGCCTTGAGTGGGTGAGGCTGACCATCAAAGACGAATACGAATCTCGGGCCGTAGTCAAGCATCAGCCTTGTTGACCGAAATAGCAGTCCGGCCAAGTGTGAGGTGGTTCTGCCCTGAGGATCCCTGAGCGAGACCCCATCCGGTGTCCTGATGAGAGATAGGAATTGGTATAGCATGTTGTTTGCATCGACAGCCAACACTCTCCCCCGCAGCTCCTGGAGAGCAAGGTCCCTTCGGACAATGATGGGGCGAAGGTTGCAGCCCAATTCTTGTACCTCAAGCAGTTCGAGAACGCGCGGAAGACTGCCATGAACAGATACGTTCGGCTATGCACTGGTCAGGTAGTTATTGACAGCTTTCACATCGAATCTGTCAGTGTCGAGGACTGCTCGTATGAAGTTGAAGAATCTCCTCCTATTGTCTGTCGACAAGGAGGGATACCAGATCGGGTTTGCCACCACCAAGCTTCTCCAAGCATAGAAGGGTTGGATGACTTCAAGCAATTCGTCGTCTCCAGTCCTGTCCAAGTAGTTGTTCATGAACAACTCGTAGAGCCGGTCAAACGGGCTGACCAACTTGCCGTGTGCTTGAATTGAGAACAACAGATAGTTGATGGACATTGCAGCTACGTCGTCAGCTGCTTCTCCCCACTGTCCTCTGCTCCTGTCCAGCACTGTGAAATCTGTGCCCTTCCGGAACATGACATTGAAGGGATGAAAGTCTCCGTGGACTCTTCGCAGACGGTCGGATTTGCCTTTCAGTTTCCATCTCCACTCGACGCATTTTTCCTCGATCTCTTTGAGCTCGTCTTTTTCTAGAAAGTCCGCCGTGTTTGGGTAACTATCGATCAGGCCCATGGTGCATTCTCCGTGACCCACTAGGTCTCGTACTGCCCGCACGTACAGGTCAGGGGCGTTCTTCTTGACTTTGTGGACACGAGTAAGATAATCTGAGAGCGCAGCACATCTTCTCAGATCCATCCTCGTCATGACGCCTGAGTCTCGGATCCTCTCGAGATCTCTATAGTAGCCCTGGCCGTCGACCTTCTCAAACAGAATGAAGTATTCAGAGAAGTCCCCCACCGACCTGAGTCCACCCTTCTGTGTGAATATGCCGACATCAAGTGATTTGACGTGCCTCGGCAGCAGACCAGATGTGCAGTGAGAGAAGAGGAGTGATTGCGCCCTGTCCCATGGAAAGTCGTGGCCGAACACACTCGGGCGCATTGTTTCCAATACGGCACTCTTCGTCTCTGTGCCAACCTTGTACTCGATGACATATGGTGTACCGTATCCGAATCCCTTCAGTTTCCCGACAAGCTTCGTCTTCTTTGGTTTCTGGAGTTCTCCCACACGTAGAATCTTCACATCATGATTCTCGAGCGACCTTAGGTAGTCCCGTAAGGCACCGAGTCTCAGATCCGGCATGTCGCAGGCTTCCGGTTCACGTAGAGTACCGTTCTGCACAAAACACTAACGCTTTGCGAGAGATCGCTGTCAGGCTCGACCAAATCTGACCATGACGTACTTCACTATGTGTTCGGCCGATTCGCTGGGTCGGAGCTTTGAGGTGTCCACTGCGAGTTCTGGCGAGCGAGGGGTCTCATATGGAACACCCGCTCCGGGGACAGTCTTGCTGGCGCCTGTCTTGGCTTTCAGATAGATGTCTGATGGTGCCCCGAACTTCCTCTTCCGTTTCTGTTCACGGTGCACGCAGACATCGAGAGGGCACTTCAGGTAGATCTCTGCAAAACGTCTGATCTCACGTCTCGCTGTGTTACGATACTTCCTCCTGTTCGCTGTGGCGTCAATAATCACGTTCACGCCGTTGTGCGTGAGCATCTCGGCGACGAAGACTAGGGCGCCATAGACCGTGTGCCTTTCCTCTTCGGTGTATTTTGGTTGGGCTGTGAGGACCTCTCTCACCATCTCAATTGAGAGCACCTGAGCGTGAATGTGTTTCTGAAGAAGTGTTCGCGCCACGAGACGCGCGAGTGTAGATTTGCCACTACCGGGCATTCCAGTGAGCCAGATCGCCCAGCCGCTCATTCCTGACACTCCTTGTCGCAGTCCTTTCGAGACGGATTCGAGCTGGAAAAGTATAAAAGGCATCTCAAGAGTTTGCAGCCCACTTTCAAGAGTAGAGATAGGAGAACGAGATGCCCCGTTACAAGTCGACAACCGAGATCATGAAGATCATCGAGAACAAGGATCAGATCCGAAAGGCGTAGGCTCAGCCTCGCCCGGAATATATCGGGATCATCGCTCACGTCGATCACGGCAAGACGACGATGAGTGACTCGCTTCTGGCGGCCGCTGGTCTCTTGTCTCCTTCCGTCGCTGGCACAGCCCTGGCGCTCGACTATATGGAAGAGGAACAGAAACGCCAGATGACCATCAAGGCAGCCAACGTCAGTTTGCTGCACGAGCACAGTGGAACAGCTTACGTGATTAACCTCATCGACACGCCTGGGCACGTAGATTTCTCGGGACGGGTAACCCGTTCGATCCGCGCTATTGACGGCGCTGTCGTGGTCGTGGACTCTGTTGAGGAGATCATGGTCCAGACCGAGACTGTAACGAGGCAGGCACTTGAGGATAGAGTCCGTCCTGTCCTTTACATCAACAAGATCGACCGACTAATCAAGGAACTGCGGCTCTCACCCGAGCAAATTCAGGAGAGAGTCTCGCGCATTATTTCTGAGTTCAACCGACTCGTGAATCTGTATGCCGAGCCGGAGTATCGTGAGAAATGGTCTGTCAGTTTCGCAGGGAACACTGTCGCCATGGGATCCGCGAAGGACCGGTGGGGCTTCACTGCAGAAGTGGCCAAGCTGAAAGGCGTCAAGTTCTCTGATGTTGTGGACGCCTATCTGAACGACAAGGTTGACCAGCTACGAGAGAGAGCGCCACTCGATGAAGCCATATTGAACATGGCGGTTGAGGCGATGCCCCCGCCTCATGTCGCACAGAAGTATAGAATACCGAAGATCTGGAAGGGCGATCTGAATAGTGAGATCGGAAAGGCCATGATGGACTGTGACGACCGCGGGCCTGCAGTCTTGGCAGTTACGAATATTGTGGTTGATCCGCAGGCGGGAGTTGTCGCTGTAGGACGTCTGTTTTCGGGTACGCTCAAAGAAGGGACCGCAATTCACCTCGTCGGTGCCCGAATGGACCAGAGGATCCAGCAGGTCTGCATATTCATGGGGCCATACAGAGAGATTGTTGGGACAATCACTGCCGGCAACATTCCGGCCCTTCTCGGACTTGATGCGGCAAGAGCAGGCGAGACGCTTTCAGAGCAGAAGGATGTTGTGCCTTTCGAGGCTGTCAAGTATGTCACCGAACCGGTCGTCACAATGGCTGTCGAGCCCAAGTATAGTCGAGACCTACCGCGACTGATTGAGACACTGAGAAGACTGTCGATTGAGGATCCAAACTTGGTTACCAAGATCAACGAGGAGACCGGCGAGTACCTGATCTCAGGCATGGGTACACTTCACCTGGAGATTGCAAATACGCTGATAACGAAGACGGGCCTCGAGATTGTTACGTCGAATCCAATTGTGATTTACCGGGAGACCGTACGTAGCGCGGCGGGTCCATTTGAGGGCAAGTCACCGAACAGACACAACAAGATCAAGCTCGAGATCGAGCCGCTCGACGAGGAAATAATCAGCATGATCAAGAAAGGTGAGATCGGCGAGTACATGGACAAACATGCCATGGCGAAAGTGCTCCGCGACAAAGGGTGGCCAGCTGAAGAGGCACGTGGTATATGGTTGGTTGAGGACATGGGAAACATCCTAGTCGAAGTTACAAAGGGGGCTCAGTATCTCCAGGAGGTCAAGGACCATATCCTCCATGGCTTCCGCCAAGCCCTCAGAGAGGGGCCGCTCGCCTATGAGAGCATCCGAGGCATCAAGGTCAAGGTAACTGACGTCTCACTCCACGAAGACCCAGTCCACCGCGGACCAGCACAAATCATGCCTATGACTCAAAGAGCCATGTTCGCGGCGTTCATGACAGCAAACCCAACACTCCTCGAACCCGTCCAGAAGATCACGGTAAAAGCTCCGCCGGACTTGCTCGGCGCTGCCACGAGCGTCATCTCCCAGAAACGCGGAAAAGTCCTCTCCGTCGATCAAAAAGGACACCTCGTCTACGTCGTCGGTGAACTCCCCACATCGGAAAGCTTTGATCTCTCAGAAGTCATGCGCGGCGCGACAGCAGGAAGAGCCTTCTGGGGTCTGGAATTCTCACACTGGGCGTCAGTTCCGGGCTCAATGATCAACCAAGTGATCGCAGACATCAGAAATAGGAAAGGCCTTCCTCCTGAGCCAAAGAGGGCAGCGGATTTCCTGGAAGCATAAGCCGCGCCACGTCGATGCCGTCGACGATACTTCGAGTATAATGCAGCAAGATCCGAGCTTTTGCTGAGCACTGGCCCAGCCTCCATCTGCTGCGCGAGAGGCAGCCCCTACAGGGAGGTGGGCACCATCATCCACCGCGGATTCAGCTCAGTACCTGACGTTCAACATGTTGCACTGGTGTGCGAGGAATATCGGAGTCCTCAGAGCAAGGGCTTCAGATATGGTCGCGTATCAAGTTTTGAGAATCGCGACAGCTGAATGCTTGCCCCATCCTTTGCGACAGTACGTACGTAGTTTCCGGCACGTTTATCGGTCCACCAGCTTGCTCCGAAGAGGTTCTCGAGCTTGCGATCTAACTCGGCTGCTCGGACTGCCGCGATCATGTAGCTTGGCGAGTAGAGATCATAGTCTGGCATTACGTGGTGTAGCTGCCAGTACCTGCCCGGAAGGCGCATGCCCATGAACTCCTCTGTGTATCGCTCGTATCGCTCATTCGCTTCTTCCATCGACAGGTTCTCTTCCCAGAACTCGATCTTCATGAGCGAATTCGCGGCGTAGAATGTGAGGAAGTACAATTCCATAAACCTCGTCCGCTCCACCGCCTCTTTGGCGATGTCTTCTGAGACCCTGAACTGTTTACTCAGAAAGTTCGGCTTCCTCACGAGCCGCTCGATGAGATTCGAGAAGATCTCAGCAACACCGTTCGGAATAGTGTACTTGTCCCAATACGGTGCGTCATCTGAGATCGCGATGAAATGCATACCATGTCCGTGCTCGTGAAATGAACTCTCCATATCCGTGAACGGATTCACCGGCCGCACGAGCAACCGGACATCATTCGGAATCTGAACTCCAAAACAGACCGGCGAGGTGTGCTTGCCAGGCCGCTCCTCTGCGTCCGTCTGCAATCTCTCAACTCGGAAACCAAGCTTTGCAAGGACGCGTTTCGGTTCCTCTGCCGGGTTGAAGCCCTTGAAGGTCGAGTCAAGCGGCTCGAAGATTCTGCCACGGAAGAAATACAGGTCGTCGTAGTATTCCGCGGGTCTTCCGTTCACCTCTTGAGAGTAGTGCTCCAGTTGTTCTAGGAAGGGTTTCTTGGCTGTGCGACCGAGTGTCTTCACCATGTTCTTGAGCTGCTCGAGCGAGATTCCTTCGAGTTGCAGGTAGAGCTCAAGAGGTGACGTCCCGTACTGTTCCTCGACTTCTCTGGACTTGTCGAACATGCCTTTGATCGTTGGCGTTATGAGGTTCACTTTTCCAACGAATTCGTCGAAGACGGCCTTCCGGTCAGCGGAGGCCTTCGCTTGTGCGTTGAATTGCCTCCAGCTGTTCCATGTGACTGGTCTTCCGTTGACCTCGTAAGCCTTTGAGACAACTTCTTCCTCGCGCTTCCTGTAGAGTTCAAGCTTCAGCGGAGTCTTTGAGGCATCAGAGACATCGTAGACCTTGCCGAGGAAGAGGCGTCTTGGTTCCTTGAATTGTGAGAGAAAGTCCTTCGCGTGATCTATTCTCTTCTCGGCGACGCATTTCATGAATGATTCGCTGTATGGTAGGCCACTGAACTGCCGCCATTCCTCGTTGGCATAGGCCACGTACAGTGCTTCGTCGACTCTGCACCAACTGGACAGGTTCATGAATCACGGGAACACGGGGCCAGAAGAAAATACTTTCGTCGTCATCGCCAAGGACCGCAACCCAACACAAATTGTGGACAGCACTCGTGTTCGGGGACCCTACTATTTTATTCCTCATTGCTGTATTTCTTAGACGCGGCCGAAATGGCCGGATCGAGGGTGCGTGAGGACAAGTGCCTCCGCCATGCCGTGGTCCAGAACCGCTGATATGCGGTGGGCATCCTGGTCTAAGACGGAGACGGGCTCATGGCCCCGCCGTAGGCCTCCCAAGCCTCTAACCCGGGTCCAAATCCCGGCGGCCGCACCATCTCCAATCAAGAGCAAACGATAGTCCGTTCCTCGTGCCATCATACCCGCTGCTTCGTGGGGGAAAACTGGAATCTCGTTTCAAGTATTCCTGTGTTTTCGGGCTCTCTTGTCGGCTTCGGGGATGTTTTGGCGTGTTTCGTCGGATTTTTTTCTCGAGGCCGTTGGCTGGGGGCTGCACCCCGGAGAAGTCCAGTGATGTCGGCATCAACCTAGCGGATTCCGCTCCGGCTTACTTGGAGCGGCCGATGATCTCCTGCAACTGTTCCCAAGCCTTCTGCTCACGGTCGGCGACCGTCATGATGAGCGAACTGGCTTGGACCAATGCGTCAGGTGATGCGGGCGTCGCATGTACTTCTTCGAAGATCTGTGCGACTTGCTGCCATTGCTCTCCAATTGCTCGCATCTTATCCCCGACTTCCGCTAGTCGCGTGTCCCCTGTGATGGTGGCTGCTTCTTTCAGGAAGCGTCCGTACATGTAGCGGAAGATGCCTCCACCTGACCCGCCCCTTGCGTCGATGAAGATGAAGACATTGAAGGATGCGTCTCGCAGGCTTTCTTCGTCCATTATCCTCGGCCACTTGAGCACACGTTCAGCCGCAGTGCGAATGCCTCTGACTCCCAAGTTCGCAATAGGCGGCTTCAACATGCCCTTGGTTGCTTCTCTGATGGCCTGTCGAACCTCCTCCGGTCTGGGTCGACGCTTGCCGCTTAAGTCGAAGGTGTACCAGGTATTCCGTGGTGGAAACGGCTTGAACTGTGAGCCACGTGCACGAGCCAGCACATCAAGTGATACGGCATGTAGTTCCCCGTCTCGATCGGCCACAAGCACCTGTCGACTCTCAGGCTCGTATCCTGCGAGGACGACTACGTGTCCGCCGAAGTGGTATTCCTTCGGGAAATCAAAGTAGGGTAGGAAGCCCATGTCGAGTTGAACCATCACTGGCTCGCCCGATGTGAGGAGATCCAGCACGGCCTTCTCGGATTTCTTGGCGCTGTCTGTGTGGAACGCCTTGATGCGCACACCGGTGCGCTTGCCGGCAGTCTTCTCTAATTCTTCCTCGCCGGGCCGGCCTACATTGGCACGCCCACCAAGGAATGGGGTGGTGCCCTTCATGTGCCAGTAGACAAACCCCACTCCCGCACCTAATCCCAACAGCAGATCCTCGCTGACCTGATAGTCGTGGAATTCGTAGATGTGACGCATTGACCCCGTGACGCAATGATGAGTCTTCAACGGTCGAAAGCCTTGCAACGGTTGCAGAGTCAACGCAACATCACTCATGCCGACTGGCTTGGCAGGTACTATTTCAGTAGTAGCTCGACCCAGCTTGTGCCATCCTGCAAGTTCCGGATTCTGAAGCCGAGCTCATTGCAGATCCTGAGCATCGCCTTGTTGTCTGTCAGGACGATCCCGTATATCTTCTCTAATCCCTTCTCCTGAGCTACGCCTATGATCATGTCGACGAGTTTGTACCCGAGACCCTTGCCTTGGTACTGATCGTGAACGACGACTGCAAACTCTCCTCTCTTGAAATCCGATTCAATGATCAGCCTCCCGATTCCGACTATTCTCCTCTTCTCATGTTCCTTGACTTCGCCAACAATCGCCATCTCCCGATCATAGTCTATGTTACAGAATCTGATGAGCATCTCATGCGTTATGTTCCTGATGACTTGGAAGAACCTTCCCCGGAGGGTGTCCTCGGATAAGGTCGTCAGCATCTCATGCTCTAGCGGCTCATCCTCAGGCCTTATCGGTCTCAACAGTACTTCCGTTCCATCTGTCATCCTCCAAGGTATCACATACCGCGTCGGGTAGGGCGTGATGACCAAGTGTGAATATGGAGGCTGAGGTGTCAGAGCGTTCTTGTCAATGACGATCCTCGCGTCGAGCGCGTAGGCCTTTCCACCGGAGATCGCAAGCGGGTTTACGTCGATCTCCTCGATCTCTGGGAAATCCACTATGAGGTTTGAGAATCTGACGATGATCTCTTCAAGTTGTCTCATGTCTGCTGGCGGCTTTCCTCTGTATCCTTGGAGCATCTTCTGTACTATCGTGTCCTCCATCAGTCTCCTCACCAGCGTCTGGTTTAGAGGCGGCAAGCCAATCGAGAAGTCTCTGAATACCTCGGCGCCTGTCCCTCCCATGCCGAAGAGGATCACTGAGCCGAAGTCCCTGTCCTTTCTTGCCCCAAGAATGATCTCGTAGTCGATCTTCTCAACCATGCTCTGAACAGTCACGCCAAGTATCTTTGCCTGCGGGCGATTGGATTTGACACGCTGCATCATCGCATCGTATTCTGACCTCATCTTCTCGTCCGAGTCTATGCCTGCTGCAACACCACCAACGTCGCTCTTGTGAGTGATCTCTGGAGAGACTATCTTGATCACGACTGGATAGCCGATCTCATTCGCGCAGCGTATTGCGCCTTGAGCACTGTTCGCCATGTATGGCTTGGTCGCCGGAATCCCATAGTTGCTCAGAAATCTCTTCGAGTCCTCCTCGCTCACAGTGGTTACGCCTTCTCTCGCGAGTCTCGCGATGAGAGCCTTGAGATGGCTCTTTGGCGGTGCCTGATCAACCGATAGTTCAGAAGGAGTCTCGTAGAGAAGCTCCAAGTTCCTCCCGTACTTGTACATGTACATGTACGTCTTGACGGCATCTTCGGGGGTCTCATAGGTTGGTATGTTGCTCTGAGCGAAGACGCCTCTAGCTTCCCGGACGCCCTCTCCACCCATCCATGTTGTTACGATTGGTTTCCAAGCATTCTTAGCAACCTCAGCAATGCTCCTCGCCAGGTCTCCTGGTTTTGCCGCACCTTGCGGCGTATATGCGATCAGGATACCGTCGACCCCAGAGTCGTTCAGACAGACGTTCAGTGCGTTGAGGTACCTTCCGGTGTCGGCGTCTCCGAGCACATCGATTGGATTGCCTCTACTCCAAAACGCGGGCAGGACCGAATTGAGCTGTCCGATGCTCTCATCTGAGAGCCTCGCTAGTTGACCGCCCAGCTCTATCAGCTCATCAGTCGCCATGACACCTGGCCCGCCAGCATTCGTGATGATCCCAAGCCGGCGCCCCCGCGGCAGATGCCTAGAGTCAAGGACTGTTGCGGAGTTGAAGAGGTCCCCCACTTCCTTGACCCTGACAACTCCGGCTCTCCTGAATGCGGCATCATAGACCTCATCATCACTTGCCATGGCACCCGTGTGAGAGAGCGCAGCCCTTGCACTCTCCGCGAATCTACCGGGTTTCACAACGATGATCGGCTTATTGCGAGCAAAGCCTCTTGCGGCGCTCATGAACTTCTTTGCGTTTCCGACCCCTTCCATGTAGATCATTATGCTTCGTGTGTCGGGGTCCTCTCCGAGGAAGTCGATCAAATCTCCAAAATCGATATCGATCATTGAGCCGAGCGAGGCGAACATGCTGAAGCCGATGTGTGCATTGACGGCCCAATCCAGAATGGCACTTCCCAACGCGCCACTTTGGGAGATAAAGGCAATCTTCCCTCGCTCCGGTCGTGCCTTGAGGAAGGACGCATTCAAGTCAACGTTTGGTCTAATGATGCCCACACAATTGGGGCCGATGATCCTCATTCCATACTTCTTTCGGAATTCCCGTATCTGGTCCTCAAGCCTCTTTCCCTCTTCGCCGATCTCCCTGAAACCTGCAGAGATTATCACGACTCCTGGGACACCCGCTTTGCCACATTCTTCAACCATCTCCGGTACGGTGCGTGCTGGTGTGGCTATCACTGCAAGGTCGACCGTCTGAGGCACCCTTGCGATGTCAGGGTAACACTGAATCCCCAATACAGTCGCCCTATTCGGGTTCACTGGGAATATCTTACGACTCTTGGAAAGCAGGAGGTTCTCTAGTATGGCCCTCCCGACACTGCCTTCCTTCTCGCTTGCACCTAGGAGTGCGACAGTTTTGGGATTGAGCATCTTCTTGTGACCGTCTGCTCTTTCCGGAATGGAACCACTCAAGGGATTGGGCACCTTTGTCGGACGAGTCGACCCACTTTGTCAGGCTAATGGCGGAACGCTGGCTCTTATATGAGGCGCTGCCTAGCCAGCGTGCGACCTTGTCACTGGGATATGTCGTACAATTTGCACTCAGACATCAGTGAGCATTCTCACTGGGTAAATCACTAGACCGCTCCCTAAAGGCAATTGAAGACAACATAATGAACGCAACCATCTGGAACTACACTCCTGACAACGACAATGCTCACAGTGACCGGTGGAATGGAGAAGGCTTCTCCATCTTCAGCCGAGACCAGCAGAAGGATCCAACAGACATAGACTCTGGTGGGCGGGGCCTAAGAGCATTCCTGAGACCCTACCCAAAGTCAACAGCCGGCGAACCCCTGCGACTCTCATTCGAAATGAAGCATCGCGCCTTCCGGTATGAATTCCATCACGACCCTTGGGTCAAGGCTCCAACCGAGATCTTTGTGCCACGTTTTCAGTATCCGGAAGGATACAGAGTGAGAGTTTCGGATGGAAGGTGGATAAGTGACCCGTGCGGTCACCTGCTGCGATATTGGCACACACTGGAGCGAGATTCGCACACCATCCTAATCACTCCAAGTTGACCTTGCACAGTCTGTTTCGTCACAAGACCGATAGGCTCGCTGAAAGACCGGTTGCACTCGACAGTGAATAGTGCTAAATGGTTTTCACAGCGAACCTAGCTTAACGAATACGAGAGTCTAGCGATCACTTCTTAAAACAGGGTTGACCTCCCACGGTGCGGGCTTGAAAGATGACGAAGTCGAAGGTATTCTTCACCGACAGAAACGCTCAGTCCCACTACAACATGCTTGACAAACTGGAGCACGTGCTCTCAGAACTCGGTCTTCCCCGAGGCATTGGGAAAGGGGAGAAAGTCATGATCAAGACCCATTTCGGTCAGTGGGGCAACACGAACTACATTCGCCCCGCATACGTGCGCAAGGTTGTCGAATTGGTCCGGGCGGCAGGAGGAGTACCTTTTGTAGTTGAGTCTTGCGGCCTGGGTTACGGTACTGGTGATCCTTATGGAGCGAGAACGACCGCACCTGAATATCTCAACATGGCGGCGTTGAATGGATTCAGCAACGGAACGATAGGCGCTCCGATCCTCATGGCTGACGGTTACTGGGGAACAGACACCTTCGATGTTGAGGTGAATGGCCAGTATGTCAAGAAAGTGGACGTAGCAGCAGCCGTCTTGGATTGTGACAAGGTAATAGTGCTATCTCATGCCAAGGGCCATTCTGAGGGCGGCATTGCCGGCGCCCTGAAGAATCTCGGGATTGGCCTAGTCGGGAAGCGCGGCAAAGCAGCGATGCACATTCTCGGAGACATCAAGGTTGACCCTGAGAAGTGCCGCGGTCCAGAATGCTCCAAGTGTCTTCATGTGTGTCCTGTAAGGTGCATCACAATGAACAAGAAGGCAGTGATCGACTCAGCGAAATGCATCGCCTGTATCCATTGTAGAAGCGTGTGCAGCAGGATCGGTGCGAAGGCTATCTCGGTAGCTTGGAGAGCTGAGCATGAGCAAGCTCCGATCTTTGTTGAGAATGCTCGGGGCGTGGTCGATTCTATTGGTGCGGACAAGTTCTACTACGTCGACTTGGCCATCGACATCTCTGACAAGTGCGACTGCTGGGATGTCGGAGCTACTTTGCTCGTCCATGACATTGGAATCTTTGGATCACGAGACCCGGTCGCGGTGGATCAGGCTTGTCTTGACGCCATCAATGATGCAGAACCTAATCCACACTCTGCCGCTGCCAAGATAGGACACGGAGAGGACAAGTTCACCGTTGTACACTCCTGTAAGAATCCAAAGACAGGCGAAATCGTCAATCTCGCCAAGATTCAACTCACACATGCCGAGAAGATCGGTCTAGGAAAACGAGAATACGAACTAATCGCGCTGACCAGACAACAACCGGAAGGATACCCGTCATGGTAATGTGAGGCCCGTTTGGGATTGCCGTGATTACTTGGTAATCGAGTCAGAGCTCGTTTCTCAGAACCCTTGGAACCGGCACTCACAGTGCTTGGAGCAGCATCTTACCGTACGCTCACTCGCAACGTATAGGTCAGTGCTGAAGTATCTCTCTGTTCTGTCAGGGAGAACTGTCACGAGTTTCTTGTCGTGGCCAATCTCATCCAAGATTCTGAGTGATGCCAGCACATTTGCTCCTGAGGATATTCCCACCGGGAGGCCTTGTCCTCGGGAGAGCTGTCTTGCCATTTCAACAGCATCGTCACTGCTGATGGTGACGACTTGGTCGATCATATCCGTGTCTACGATTTCCGGAATGAATCCGTCTCCAATTCCTGCAATCTTATGGTCCGAAATGTCACTTCGACCGGAGAGAATGGCCGCTTCTTCCGGTTCCACCGCAACCAGACGCGTTTTCGGGTTCTTTTCCCTAAGAGCTCTTCCGACTCCCATCAATGTTCCTCCCGTACCCACTCCCGCCACGAAACAATCAACATTCCCGCCAACCTGTCGGAGTATCTCCTTGCCTGTCGTGCTGTAATGGGCCATGATGTTGTCCGGATTCCTGAACTGATTTCCCAGAAAGAAATGTTCGTCACTCCCCGCAATCGTGTCGGCCCTTTCGACGGCGCCCTCGAAGCCTTTCTCCTTGGGTGTCAGACACACGCTTGCACCTAGGTTCGCCATCATTCTTACGCGTTCTCCGGTCATGTGTTCAGGCATTACGACTATCATCTTGTAGCCTTTGGCGGCGGCTACCATCGACAATGCAATTCCGGTGTTCCCGCTTGTCGCTTCAACTATCGTATACCCTGGCTTCAGAAGACCCTTCAGCTCTGCCTGCTCCACGATGTGTCTTGCTATTCGATCCTTGATGCTTCCGCTTGGATTCATGAACTCCAACTTCGCGAAGATCCGGCAAGCATGATCTTTGTGTTGAAATGACAGCGTGAGGAGAGGTGTGTTTCCGATAGAGTCCAAAACAGATTCATGAACAGGCATCATGATCGCTCACAAGAGACTCTATCGTTGAGGGAAACGACATACCATATCGGGACGATTTCCATAAAAGCGCTATCGTCACTCGAAGTCTCGTACATGTATGAGTTGGAGAAGTTGGACTAGTTCGGTGTGGGCGGCGGCTGGGGTCCGTGAATCGACCGCAGTCGTTCAGAGTGAATTCTTGGCTGTCCCGTCTGGGCTGAGAGTGGCAGCGGCTCAGAGTTCCAGAGACAGTAATGCAGCACCTAGAGCCCCTGTGAGTTGCGGATTGTCAGGCATCCAGAGTTCCGCGCCAATCTGCTTCGACAAGTAGTGTCGGAAAGCTGGATTCAGAGCCACACCCCCGGTGACACAGACAGGAGTCACGACACCAACGCGCTTCGACAGCGTGCTGATTTTTGACGCCATGGCCGCGTGGACTCCTGCCGCAATGTCTTTCGAACTCTCTCCGGCCCCAATTCGTCCAACAACCTCACTCTCAGCAAAGACTGTACAGGTACTACTGATGCTGCAGGGTGAATCGGACTGTAAAGCAAGTGGTCCTAGCTCGTCAATGGAAACCTCGAGAACCCGTGCCATGACCTCGAGGAACCTTCCGGTGCCCGCACTGCATTTGTCGTTGATCTCGAAGTCTGTTGGCCGCCCATTCTCACCTATGCGGATGACCTTTGAGTCCTGTCCTCCGACATCGATCAATAGGCGGATGTTAGCATTCAGGTTGTGGACGCCAATGCTGTGGCATGTTATTTCAGTCACGGATTTCTCCGCGAAATCGATCAGAGAGCGACCGTAGCCCGTGCTGGTCGTAGAAACACCGGTGGCATCTACACCAGACTTCCTGCTGAGTTCTTCAAGACATCTCCGAGCCGCCACAGCCCCAGATGCTCCAGTAGGTACGAGATGAGAGCCCAACACATTCCCTTGGGAATCAATCATCACGGCCTTGGTTGTGGTAGAGCCTACGTCAAGTCCGATTCCGAATCTCCGTCCTGACAAGAGTCCCCCTCCTGCTACTCGAACATCTCTAGCAGTGCATCAATACGTGTCTGAATCTGAGCTTCATTGAAGAGGCGACTGTCCACCATGTCGCCCTCGATTACCACGCCTGGCACACCAGTCTCCCTTGTGACAAGCTCCTTGGAAACCAGCTGTCCCAACGAATATCTCTTGCAGGACCTGACCGAGAACATGATGAACCCGTCAAGATCGTAGTCCTTGATGAGTTCCACCATCTTGTCCACTTTTGCTTGGAGACCTTTGTTGAGGTATACGTTGCTGTATATCGTGGCCGCGCTGTCGAAGAGATCTTCGCCCTCGATGGAGCCGGACCAAGCATGAGTATACGTGTCTGCAGGGAACACAACCCCCCGTTTTGCCAGGCCATTGAAGAACTTGAAAATGCTGAACCATGGAGGTATGTTGTCCCAGAGGAGCCTAACCTTCTCATTCCTTATTGCGCCGATGCCTTGGGAAACGCGTTCCCGGACTTCATCATAGAGCGCCTGATAGAACTCAATGATGTGCTCTGCCCCTCTCAGTGAGACTATTGGAGCCATGGTCATGAACCTATCTGCGCAGTTGAGAGGACTCGGTCTGTTCTTGCAGGCCTCGAGTGACTTCGTCCAGAGACCAATTGCTTTGGTTGAGTTCGCGGCCACTTCTCTCAGCCGCTTCTCTTCAAGTGAAGCACCAAAGGTGTTAGACAGGAACTCGACAAGGCGCGCAATGCCTCTGTGCACATAGGCTAGATGGTGTGGTTGCTGCTCTCCCTCGATAGGTGGAGTGTCTAGAAGGAACACTGGTGCGCCTGTCATCTGTGAGATGGCGTCATACCAGCGCAGGACTGTCCCACATATGTTGTTGCAGGCAAGGAGGGCTTGAGGTTTCGGCAGCCCATTCAAGGGACTCTCTTCAGGTTTCCTCGTAGAACCAATACTCGAGCGAGCATAGGAACAGAGCTCTTGAGAGTATCCCAGCTCCTCGGCAAAGCCACAAAGTGCCGGGCCGACCTTCTGCGAGCCAATCACTGCACCATACTGTTCCGGGTAGGTCGCTGTTATGCCCATGGCTACTGGTATCTCCACTGGGAATCCTGAGGTCACCCATGCGAGGTGCCCTTCCTCGCTGGCCGCATTACCCTCAAGCACGTAGCGAAACAGCACTTGCTGCAGAAGGTCCTGCGTCTTGAGAGGCCTGTACGCTTTTTCTTCCTTTCCAGACTCCTTCCCGGTCATCTTACTTCGGACCTCCTTCGAGTGTTTCAAGGAATGACTGGATTCTGCCCTCCAGCCTGGCTCTGTCAGAAAGCTCAGGGTCTATTGGCAATCGAACTGAGGGTACGCCCACTTCAGATGCAGCATTCACGAGGGATGGAGCCTCGAATTGATCGGGGTCACAGAATGACTGCTCGCAGACCACAAGTCCGCGGATGATGAGCCGAGATAGAAGATGCTTGAGGAATTCAAGCCTTGCAGGAAGTCCCTCTTGTGTTGGTTCAGATGGGGCGCCTAAGATGGATCTGGCGATGGCAACGAAGGGATCGCCCTCCAATTTCACTGGGGGTGTAAAGACCATCTTGAAACCGAGGCTGAGTAGGTCTAAGACAATAACATCGTCACCGAATTTCGTTGAGCCGTTGAATAGGGATCCGATGGCCTGCGGCTCTGTCATGCCACCCACGACCATTATTCTTGGGCTGTTCGATTCCACAACGATCTCGATGTCACTTAGTGTTCCAGTCAGCAACCCCTTCTGCAGTGACTTCGCGGTGGTCAACTGACCTCTCTCGCCCAATATTCGCGAGGCGGCACCAGCGGACTCACCAATCTGACGGACTGTGTCGGTGTTTGGGGCGACCAGGAAATCCCTCACCATCCGTGCGACCTCGCAGTATGAAACAAGACTCGGATCCAGAAGCCTGCACGAATAGAGGGTTTGTGCGGCGTTCCTGAAGTCGCTGACAAGAGACACGGCAGTCAGGAGACTATCATTGGAGAGAGGACGTCCATATGCATTCTTCAGGGATTCGCTGAGAATCCTGAGTTCTTCCGCAAAAAAGCGAACCGAGTCCTCATCAAATCTGGCCGCAGGATATGTGAGTATGAAGATCTTGTCTTCTGGGAAACGGTGTCGCCAGACGTCTGCCACATTATGCAACGAGTCACATGTGTTGCTGGCAAAGAGGAGCCCGCTGAGCGATAATAATCCGCCGCTTGCGCGTTGGCTGAACAGATTTCTTGTGAGCGAACACGAGAAAGTCTGAAGGCTTGCCTCAAATCCGCCTTGGACGTTGGGATTGGTCCCTACTAGTGAGGGCGTGATCCCATGGGCAAGGAGAAGCTCGATCGGTGTATGCGGGTACACATAGCCAATTACTGTTTCCTCGCTCGCCGAAAGCTCCCTTAGGCGTTGTCCTGAATCCCCGACAACCACTCTTTGGCTCAACTGGAACTCCGCCCTTTGTCGTGTGTCAGCTCTGACCGGACTCCGCCCAACATCTGACACCGAACATCTTATCTCTTGTGAAACGGGCAATTCATCGCTGATTGTTGCCTTAGTCCAAGCCGAAGAGAGAGTTGTGGAACGGAAGGGGCCATGGACGAGTATCTTTGGTATAAGCACAAGTGGCCTGCGGACGTTTCAAAGACACTGGAATATCCGCGGGAACCGCTATTTGCCATGTTTGATAGATCTGCCGAGAAGAGTGGTAATCTGCCCTACACGGTATGGGAGGGACAATCGTGGACCTTCTCACAGGTGAGGGATGACGCAAACCGAATCGCGAACTTCTTGGCAAGTCGAGGCATAAAGAAAGGCGACAGAGTTGCGGTCTTTCTGCCGAATGTGCCGCACTTTCCTCCAGTCCTGTTTGGTTCATTGAAGACTGGAGCGACTGTGGTCACCTGCAATCCCATGTACAAGGCAGGGGAGCTGAACTTCCAGCTGAAGGACTCAGGAGCGGTCACAGTGTTTGTGTTTGATCACCCTTCATTCACACCGACCTGCTATGAGGCCATCAAGGGTACAGATGTCAAGACTGTGGTGGTGTGCAGCGCAAAGAGCTTCCTGCCCAAAGCCAAGGCCATACTCGGAGGTCTTCTCGGGAAGATCCCGAAGAGCCCGTACTACGAGGAAGATGTGACCTTCTTCTATGATGACATCATAGTCAAGCACGAACCTATTGCGCCCAGAGTTGCCGTTGATCCTGATAGCGTTGCCATGGTATTGTACACTGGAGGAACGACAGGTACACCGAAAGGAGCAGCTCTGACCCATAGGAACCTCGTCGCCAATGTCCTCCAAATCTACGAATGGGTCAACCTATCACCCGAGGACATCGACGCAGAAAGGAAGATCGAGTATGGGAAAGAGGTGTTTGTTGGAGCACTGCCCTGGTATCACAGCTACGGTCTAACTCTGACATTATTGATTAGCACAAACTACGCTTGCCAGCTGGTATGCGTACCGGATCCAAGAGCAGGTAAGCCGCCGCTGACAGAGCTGCTCAAGGCGCTCGAAAAGCACAGAGGAACGATCTTCAATTGTGTGCCAGCTTTGTATGCAGGCGTAGTCAACCATCCTGATGTGAAGAAGTACAACCTCAGATCTATCAAGGTGTGCAGTTCTGGAGCCGCACCCCTCCCACCCGAACTTGCAAAGAGATTCGAGGATGTGACTGGTGCGATCCTGTTTGAGGGATATGGCCTAAGCGAAACATCACCCGTGACTCATATCAACCCCACGAACAGGAAAGACCGCAAGTTCGGCTCAATCGGATTGCCAATCTCGGACACAATAGCAAAGATCCTTGACGTTGAAACAGGGACGAAGGAGATGCCCGTCGGGGAAACTGGGGAGCTTGCGGTATACGGACCACAAGTGATGAAGGGCTACTGGAACAAGCCAGATGAAACAGAGAACGTGATGCGAGCGATTGATGGCAAGCGTTTCTTTCTTACGGGGGATATTGGGCATATGGACGAGGAGGGCTTCTTCGTCATCTCAGACCGCAAGAAACAGATGATAAACGTAGGCGGCCTCAAGGCGTATCCGCGTGAAATCGAGGACATGTTCTACGAGCATCCAAAGGTGAAAATGGTCGCCGCGATTGGCCTCCCACGAGAGGACGAGCCAAGTAATGAGTTCGTCAAGGCATTCATCGTTCTGAAGGATGGAGCGAAGGCGACTCCGGAGGAGTTCATCCAGTGGGCGCGAGACAAGATGGCTGGTTACAAGAGACCAAGGGAAGTCGAGTTCAGAGACTCGCTACCACTCAGCCAAGTGGGGAAGGTACTGCACAGAGTACTCAAAGAGGAGGAACTAGAGAGAAGAGGAATTAAGTAGGAGAGGGACTCTCTCCGATGAGCATTCTTTTATTTCATCTCAAGCACATTGGAAGCGGGCTTGGCATAGAATGGACTATCAAGAGCTGTGCAATCGGGTCTTCTCCGCCGACCAACGGATTAGGTATGTTACGGTTACTGATAGCCATTGCAATGTTCTGGCGGGAGGGATGCGGCCTGGTCTTGTTCCATTGGAGTTGATTCCTGAAGAGGCGAAGAAGATCGATCTTCAGGTAACGATTCTCGACGGCGTCATGCGAACGTGGGCTGAATCTCTAGGACGCGCAAGATTCGCGTTGATACAACACGAGAAGGCACACATGCTGATTGTTCCTTTCAACAACAAACACCTTGAACTTTCCATCGAGACAAGCATGCCTATCGAGGAAATTGGCAGAATCGTTGCTATGATTGAGAATGTTCTTCGTCAGTGATTGAAACAAGCACAATTTTGCTAACGAATGAGGATATCCGCAGTCTGCTCCCGAGAAGAGCTCACGGAAAGAACCGCATGGGAGGAGTCCAGTGATGAGCAAGACGAAAGATGTCTGCCTGCAATATGGGTGCATCAAATGCTGCTTGAATACCGAAATGCCACTGAGCGCCTTAGACATCGCACGGATAAAGGGTCTCGGTTTCTCTGAGAATTCCTTCATAGTCAAGAAGAATGGGAACCGGCAACTCAAGAATCTGTCAGGAAGGTGTGTCTTTCACAACGGTCAGCGATGCACCATCTACAATCATCGACCTGAAGGCTGTCAGCTGTATCCAGTCGTATTCAATGAAGACATGGGAGAGCCGCTTCTCGATTCATACTGCCCGCATCACGAAGAGTTCCAATTGACACCTAGCATTTCACGAACAGTCATCAGACTTGTTCGAAAGCTGGATGTGGAGAAGATGGGAGGATCCTGCGATCTAGGGAACGAGCAGAATCTGGGCATTCGGAAGTCTTGACCGAGAGCTTATTGAGTGTCCCCGGACTTTCTCTCCTTATGGCAAGGATCAGCGCGGCCGTTCGCCGGCATAATAGAAGAGCCGGCGGAATTCACACGTACGAGACTAGTGACGAGATCGCTCACTGCTGGCAGCTGCTTACCCGAGAGCAGCAAGTCAGCCTAGATGATCAGGCCGCGAAGAACCGTGAGGACTTGCCAGTGCTTCTTGAAAGGTTGTTGAAGGAGCGAAGGCTATAGTAGCCCAAGGTGGATGTCTTCGGCGTCAG
>JALHTB010000190.1 GCA_022865625.1 Candidatus Bathyarchaeota archaeon | reverse complement strand
GCACGTAGGTAAGCAGCAGAGTGGGGGCAGTCAAGACTGCACCTATTGAGGCAAGCGTCTTGAGCTTGTGCAGCTCAACCTCGGGTTTCTCGAATTGCCTGAGGCAGCTTTCGCTGCAGAAGTAATACGTCGTGCCATGGAAGTCCTTCTTGATCTTCGCTGTCTTCTCATCGACGTACATTCCGCATATGGGGTCCTTCATCTAATTGCTCAGCTCCCAGTGGGGGCTTGACTCCGCCTTTACCAGACTCCCTCTTGTTTCCCGAAGTTACACCAACAGATCGTTTCACGCACGGTTTCTCGATGCTCGTGCACGTCAGCTAACATCGTGAAGGATCATCCGAAGATAAAGGAATGATCAGTTCACTCTCACAAGGTATTCCGGGTCAATGTTGACAATCCGCAAGGATTCGTATGCATGGATGCCGCGGATCACCATGCCCGCGGCAAGCGGATTTATAACAGCACCCTTCGACATAGGCGTCTCAGAAGAGGACAATCCGTGACCTGCTCAATGCTGTCGCGGCTTCTTCCCTTCCTCGTGTCTCTGATCTTCTGGAGGAAGAAGCCAAGGCAGAACGTACCAGAACCTGCCGAAATGGCTAGGCTCAAGATTGAGCAGACGGTCAAGGAATCAGATGCATCTCGCTCTCGTGAGATACTCAAGGTGCTCACACTGGAACGTGAGATCATTGGAACCGCCCTCACAACGATCTACGAGTCTGAAGTACAGGGCATAATCACACGTGATGAACGAGATCGGCTCATTGACAAGTACTCCTCAGACCTAAAGCAACTAGAATCCAGAATCTCCGAGCACCAGAGAATCGTTGACATGTTCGACCTGGAATCCGCAAAGAAGGAGCTCACGTCCAGTTTTCGCGAGAAACTGTCCGAAATAGACAAGAGGCTCGCGGATCTCCGACAGGGAATCGCGCCCGCGCCTTCTCTCGCCACTGCCGCGAGAACCGAGGCTGTCAAACCTAGTGAGGCAGTCGGACTACCCTCAGAGTCTGGCCTCAAGCCTGCCGTAGCAGAGCTGCAGGACGCCAAGACGAAGACGGAGAAGAAGATGGAGGCCATCAGGGAGGAGGTTCTCAAAGCAATGGAGCGTCTCGAGCAGATTGAGTCGGAGGGCTAGACATTGAGCTGGGTCGAGACAGCGAAACGTGCAGCGATCATAAGGGCACTTGAAGAGATACGAGACGCACATGTGATTGGGATAGGAAGCGGTACAACGCTGGAGCTTCTGGTCGGCGAGCTCGCCAAGACGGTGAAGAGTAGAGGCCTCGAGCTGAAGCTTGTTGCGACCTCTCATCAGATCGAGTCAGCGATCATCAGAGCCGGACTGACAGCTGTGGATCCAAACGATGTGCCGGAGATTGACTTGGCACTTGATGGAGCAGACCAAGTTGAGTCCCAGACACTCAACCTCATCAAGGGAGGAGGAGCAGCGCTGACGAGAGAGAAGATCATTGATACCGCGGCAAAGAAGTTGGTAGTCGTCGTTGATGAGAGAAAGCTGACTCAGACCTTGGGCAAGGGCCAAGTGGTTCCAGTCGAGGTCATTCCCTTTGCCCATCGGCTCGTAATGTCGAGGCTTGCTGAGTTGGGTGGAAAGCCAAGACTAAGATGCGGCAAAGACGCAAGTCCGGTTGGCACGGACAACGGGAACTTCGTGGTCGACGTGGATTTTGGCCCAATCAGGGACGCTCTTGCTCTGGATCGAGAGATGAGATCGATTCCAGGTCTCTTGGAGACGGGATTATTCCTAGGTCTGACGGATCGCGTCTACGTCGGACTCGAAGATGGGACGGTTCAAGTCCTCCAAGCCAGATGACTTGCCCATTGGCCGCCTGAGACAGCCCGAGATCCAAAGAGCGTGTGTGGTGCCGGGAGGGGGTATCGAACCCCCGACTTCTGGGCCCTATGCTCTCCAGATTATGAGTCTCGCCAATCCAGCTCTTGCTGGCGCTCTACCAGCTGAGCCACCCCGGCGCCGCCCATACCGTGAGTCAGCTCGTACATTAAATATTACCCGAAATGACGAATCAGGCCATTCATGTCATGCGAAGCCGTTCCGAGGGCAAACTTAAGGCAATGTGCGACTTACTCCGACTTTGGTCCATGAGGAATCAAGATTGAATGGAACCGAGTTTCACTTCCTCACGCTCGACGATGTCAAGACGAGTGGCAGGACCGTCTTCGTAAGAGTAGATATGAATTCCCCGCTTGATCCGTCAGGCAAGAAGATTCTCGACGACACGCGAATCAGGATGACTCGTGAAACCCTAGAGCGGCTCAAGGATGCAAAGGTCGTTGTTGGATCTCACCAAGGTCGACCGGGAGACGAGGACTTCACATCACTGGAAGCTCACGCGAGGCTCCTACAGAAGTATGTCTCACAACCAGTCAAATTCGTTGAGGACGTAATAGGTCCTGAGGCCAGAAATCAGACCAAGAGTCTCAGAGTCGGTGAGATACTAGTTCTGGATAACCTTCGTCTTTGCTCGGAGGAGAACGTCTCCGCTCCGCCGGACGTTCTCGAGAAGACGATCATGGTTCAGCGCTTGGCCGGATTACTTGATGTGTATGTGAATGATGCTTTCGCGACAGCGCATCGTCTACAAGCGTCGATCGTGGGGCTGCCACGTGTGGTTCAGGCTGTTGCGGGCAAGCTGATGGCGAAGGAGCTTGAGGCACTGAAGCAGGCCTACCATGATCCTCGACGACCGAGCGTCTACGTTCTCGGCGGAGCAAAGGCTGAGGACAAGCTCCTGATAATCGAAAACATCCTCGGAGCACGCAAGGCAGATAGAGTGCTTGTTGGAGGTGTGGTAGCGAATGTCTTCCTCCGTGCATCAGGAGTAGATTTCGGCGAAGCCGAGAATCGCAAGTTGGAGAAGTCTCCGGCCCTACTTGAGAAGGCACGAGCGATCCTCTCGAAATACAAAGACAAGATCATTCTGCCTACCGACCTAGCCGTCGTGAGAGACGGCAAACGCCTAGACATCTCGCTTAGACAAGGGAAGGGAGAAGGCGTTCGTGACATCGGGAAGGAAACTGCAAGCGAGTATGCTAAAGTCATCAAGGGAGCGAAGACAGTCGTTTCAAGTGGCCCGCTAGGCGTTTTCGAAGAGAAGGAATTCGACCTTGGGAGCAAGACCGTACTTGAAGCCATGGCAGGACAGGATGCCTTCACGGTTGTCGGAGGCGGACACATGGGAAGCTATGCGAGCATGCTCGGATTAGATCAACGTCTTTCTCACGTGAGTACTGCAGGAGGAGCGATGCTCACGTTCCTCGCAGGAGAAGAGCTCCCGGGCGTCAGAGCTCTAGTCGAGGCTGCAAACCGAAAGAAGGCCACACAGTGAGGGGGCTTCTTCAAACATCAGGTCGAACCATAGCACAAGGCTAGGTCGATCATGTAGAACGCAAGAGACAGGCAACTATGTGTGGAATCACCGGGGCTGTCCTGAAAGACGGAACTGGTAGCGCAGCCCAATTTCTTCTGCCTGCTCTCAAGCGCTTGGAGTATCGTGGTTACGATTCTGCCGGACAGGCGACTATCCTAAAAGGCCAGATCTGTATCTCGAAAGACGCAGGAAGGATAGATGATGTCAGTCAGAGGCTGCATCTCGCATCCATGGAGGGATGTGTAGGAATTGCCCATACGAGATGGGCAACTCACGGCGTGCCATGCATGGACAACGCTCACCCGCTCATGGACTGCAGCGGAAGGATCGCGATCGTTCACAACGGCATAATTGAGAACTTCATGGAACTCAAGACATGGCTGAAGGCTGAAGGGCACAGGTTCACTTCGCGAACGGACAGCGAAGTGATCGTCCACCTGATCGAGAAAACCATGAAGACGGGTAATGTCGACCCCATTAACGCAACTGCTGAAGCTCTCAGGCAAGTACTCGGCTCATACGCAATCGCGGCCGTGTTTGCGGACTACCCAGACAGAATCATCGCCGCAAGTCATGAGAGCCCGCTTATCATCGGGCTCGGAACTGACGGTGTATATTGTGCTTCCGACATTCCCGCAATCCTTCCGGTGACGCGCAAGATAGTCGTTCTTGAGGAAGGCGACATAGCTGAACTTAAGGCAGACAACGTCACAATCAAGTCCATCCAAACCGGTCAGAAGGTCGAACGAAAGATCGAGCAACTCGCATTCGGCCCTGATGCAGCAGAAAAGGGCGGCTACCCGCATTTCATGCTGAAGGAGATCTTCGAGCAACCTCAAGTTCTTCGAGATGCGTTGAAGATCCCACAGAGATACATCGCAGATGTAGTGTCCATCCTCAACGAAGCAGACTCCCTTGTTCTGTCAGGCTGTGGTACATCGTATCATGCAGCTATCGCCGGCGAATACTCACTTGCCAAGATAGCGCGAACTGAGGCCAAGACAGTTGTGGCATCAGAGTTCGAGAGCCTACTCGAACCCACGGTGAGACAGAACGACGTGGTTCTCTTCCTCAGCCAATCAGGCGAGACTATCGACACGATGGCTGCTGCGAAGTGCGCACGTGCAAAAGGAGCAAAGTTGGTCGCGGTAACAAACACCCTCGGATCTAGTCTGACCCGAATGGTTGACGCCTATGTCATTCAGAACTCTGGACCCGAGATAGCCGTGGCCGCCACCAAGACGTTTGCAGCGCAGGTGCTTGTCCTGAACAGGATTGCAGTGGAACTTGCGAGGACACGTGGCGAGCTCACAGAGGCAGAATATCGGATCTACAACCGTGAATTGAATGAGCTTCCAGGAATCGTCAGCACCGTTCTCACTCAACAACACAACAACGTCAAAGCGATCGCTCGAAAATACTCGAAACGCGCCGGCATCTGCTTCCTCGGAAGGGGAGCAAGCGTATCGACGGCACTCGAAGGACGCCTGAAGATCCTGGAACTTGCGTACGTTCCTGCAATTGCTTATCCAGCAGGCGAGTCAAAACATGGTTTCATATCAATTGTCGAGAAAGGGTACCCAGTTGTGTTCATCGCACCTCGCGATGAGACTCAAACGCGTTTGGTGGGAAACATAATGGAGATGAAAGCCCGAGGAGCAGACATAATCTCAGTCTGCAGGCAAGGCGATTCTAGAGTTGTGGATCTCAGCGACGCACACGCCGAGATCCCGTGCGATGTCTCTGACCCCTTCTCCCCTATTCCATACGTGATCCCACTTCAATTGCTCGCATACTACTACTCTGTCAACAGGAAACATGACCCAGATTTTCCGCGAAACCTAGCCAAATCTGTCACAGTTAGATAGTGTGAACCGGTTGCGGCCATTCGCTCTTGAGAGCTCAGGCCGCTGAGTGCGTCTCCTGAGCCTCACAGGTTGGGAGGCTAAGAATCTAGACAGTTATCTTCTCGAAATCTGCGATCTCGCACATCTCCGTGAGTATGTCCGACCAGTCTCCATGAACCATCAGCATGTGGTGCTCGACTCCTGTGCTTGTGATCGTCTTTAGGAAGTCGTCAACTTTCGAGTCAAGTCTGACTTCAAGCGGATTTCCTCTCACGATTTGCTTTGTGCGAAGAGCTTCCCCGGTAGCAATGAACATGCGGTATTTGCCCCCGCAGCTTCCCATTCGTGCGATTGTCACGCGGCCGGGTCTCACAGGGAACTCAACAGTCGCGCCAATGCCTTGGTCATGCTTCCTGATGCTGATCTCGCTCTTCTTAGATGCTAGAGAGGGAGCGGCTGCACCGCAATGGTAGGTGAGAATAGTGTTCCTCTTCTCATCCAGATGGAAGACATCGCAGAGGTAGACGGGTTGTCCAGTGAGGCGCTGAAGCGTCAGCATTGTCACAGTAGCGTTGACATCCCCCTCACATCCACCCGGGATTCCCATATCCGAAAGTCTCGAAAGCGCAAAGCATGAAGTGAACTTCAGTTCCGGCCAGCATTTCACTGCCACCGCATCAAGCTTGTTTGCCTCCACAAGTTGCTTCAGGCCTAGGAAGATCCTGCCGTCCCTGATTCTCTCTTCAGGAGTCAAGTCCATGATTCTGTTTGTAACTTCTTGGTGAGTCCTCTTGGCCTCGCTCTCTGCTATCCTCTGTGATACTGCATTCAGTTCGCTCAGGTCAATGTGGACAAGTTCGGTGCCGACATGCTGTTTGAGCGCAACTTCGTCTACAGATCCATCGTAGAATCCAGGAGAATGGTATCCCACGATTCCGAGTCTGGAGGTTCTGAGTGCTTTCAACACTCTGACTGCTTCGATTGTGTTCTTCAGTCTGCCGAATGCTTTCTGATCTGTGGGTTCTCCAAAGAGGACTTTGAATCGCATTCCCATTTTGGACAATGCACTTGCGTTCATTATGGCTCCAACTAGTCCTCCACTTCTTGATGGGCCACCCGGCGGGCCCTTCAAGGCTACTTCGGGAACAGCCCAGAACACAACTGGAACTTTCACATTCTGCACGAGGTTTGTCATGACCGGATCTTGCGTGAAAGTCCCAACGAGCACAACCAGAAGGTCTACATCAGCTCTCCTCATTCTTTCTGCGGCCGAAAGGGCTTCGCCGGATTCAATGACTGGGCGATCATGTGTAACGATCTCATGCCCCAGCTGACTCAGCTTTCTCAGAAGGGAGTCCCTACACTCCTGAGTATACTTCATGTCCAGAGCGGCGATCCCGGTGTGAACGAGGCCTAGCTTGAACGATGTCATATCCAGAACTCTCAGAAGATCGTTTGTCCCAGTCGCCATTTCTTAAGGCTTGCCACACGAGTCGGTTACGATCCGAAAGCGACCATCGAAAGTACTATCAATCATGAAGCCTTCTCTGGGGACGGTCAGGATTCTAGTCGATTCAACTGGCAAGAGGTCAGGGTTGTGAATTCCAGAGAACGTGTCCTGAAGGCGCTTGCCCTCCAGAAATCCGATAGAGTGCCCGTGGTCCCGTTCATCATAACCTTCGCAGCCAAGTATGCGGGTTTCAAGTTCATCAACTACGCCAAGGACTCGAGCATACTAGCGAAGTCTCAGATCGCTATGGCACGAAGATTCGGGATTGACGCTGTCTATGTGGACTCTGATCCAGTGATTGAGATTGAAGCCATGGGCGCCGAGATCAGATACCCTGAAGACGAATCCCCGATGGCCTCAAGACCGGCCGTAAGAAGATCAAGTGACATGCAATCGCTGAAGATGCCTGATCCTGAGAAAGACGGCAGACTGCCGGTCTGGTTGGACGCGATCAGGATATTGAAAGAAGAGGTAGGAGACGAGTTTGGAGTCTTTGGGAGTCTCAATGCTCCATTCCAGGCAGCCGCACAGTTGCTGGGGATTACTGAGACATGCATGTACTTGTATCGAAACCCAGGACTTGTCTACGAGGTACTGGATCTCACAACCGAAGTGATTCTCAGTTTCATGAAAGCGGAGATTGAGGCGGGCGCGGATGCGATAGTGCTTGGGGACGCAATATCGTCTCCGACTGTCATATCGCCCAAGCATTTTGGGCAGTTCAGCTTCCCCAATATTCAGAGAGTCATCAGCCAGGCGCGAGGGAGAGTGCCCTTCATTCTGCACATCTGTGGAGACGCAACACGAATCATTGACAAGATGGTCGAGACGGGAGCTCGATATCTCGAAGTCGACTCCTATGTTGACTTGGCCCAAGTCAGGAAGAAACACGGTAACTCCGTCGGTATCATAGGCAACATTAGCCCCAACTTGCTCCTAACCGGCAATGCTGAAGCAGTTGAACAGAGTTGCCGAGAAGCAATCGAAGCGGCAGGTCTCACGGGGGCCTACATCCTGGGGTCCGGCTGTGAACTGCCGAAGAATACCCCTCACACAAACTTGGACACGATGGTCAAGGCGGCGGAGAAGTACGGAAGATACTCCTAACCTCAATTACTCGTCTCCAATGGTCGTTCGATTATCGTCATTCGGTCTTCACAGAACAACGAGTGCTGCTCGTCAGGTCACGAGAAGGGATACTTGCCGTATTTGGCGCCGGTTCGTATCATCGTCAGAAAGTTCTCGAGTTTCACTCCATCATGTATTGAGTTGCTTGAGCCTAGAATGAGCCCTCCTCCCGTTGCCGCAGAGTCAATCACGTGCTTTGATTCTGCGGCAACCTCAGAAGGCGAAGCGTGTGTGAGAGTGTTGCCACAGTCAACGTTGCCAAGAAGGCAAAGTCTGTCGCCATACTTGCGCTTGAGAAGCGCAATGTCCATTCCAGCATCGGGTTCTATGGCCTGATAGCCATCGATCCCGAGCGCTACTATGTCTTCAAAGACGGGCATCGTGTTTCCATCTGAGTGTATCATGACCGGCGTGCCTGTTCGTCTGACCACACTGATTTCTCGAGCAAGGAATGGGAACATGATCTCCTTGAGATCTCTAGGATTGATCAGTGGACCATGGCTGTCGGCCATGTCATCTCCAACTATTACTATGTCTACACCCATCTCCGCCAACCTCTTGGCTTGGACACAGTTGAACCGAGTGACCAACTCAAGAAGATCGAGCGAGAAACTACGGTCCCTGTAGATCTTTGGCATGAAATCAGCGAGTCCGACAGTCATGTATGACGTCAGGAATGGGCCGTCCACATAGCCTGCCACAGCCATGCGCTTATCTCTTGCGAATCTGACGATCTCTCTCGCCAGCGATGTCCGCCCCGGGTCTTCAGGATCGATCGCTCGAATTCGCTCAAGATCTTCACGGGACTTCATCGTTCCGCCGATGTACCACGACAGCCCCGTAACACCGGGCCGATCCTCCCAGATTCGACCAAACTCGTCCACCCACCTGTTCGAGCTGATTCTTTCTGGGACAAAGCCTTGGCGGTAGTTCTCTGGGAAGCCAGCTGATGCAGGTACCATGTCGAGTCCTGCCGCTGCATACGCGTCGACTGTGTCACGCGCCAAAGTACCCAATTCATCTGATGTCATGCATCCCAAGGCTGCCGAGACAGTCGGT
>JALHTB010000189.1 GCA_022865625.1 Candidatus Bathyarchaeota archaeon | reverse complement strand
ATCAACGACTTCGGCCAGACATACGACTTTAGTAGCGCGTCGCGGTCGCGGCTCTCGGCGGCAAGCTGGCTCGCCCAGGAACAGATCTCATCGACGGATGCAACGCTATCATGTCCTTCAGTTACGCGGACGCGAGCGCGTCCGGATGGAGGCGGGTCCGTAGACTGCAGGCCCATAGTTGTTCCTTGTCCTTGTCCGACGGACTATTTCACGTGGAGAGACAGGTGAACGTGTTCCACAAGATGCTCGGAATCTGATGATTCCTAGCATAGCACAAACCCATGATTGACGGGCGTGTTTTTTCAGCAAGATCTATCACTCTCACTTTAGTTTTCGGGCGTTTCGATCGCGACCGCGCACAAGGAGAGCTTCTGGCTGGCCAAGAAGAGCTTGATGAACAGAACAATCTGGAAGCGAGGTTCTCCCGGAAGTGCGAATCTATGTTCTCCGCTCCGATCCGAACCTCAGGGTCCGCAGCAAGATGACACACAAGGTCGCATTCCGCCAGCGCTTGACTGGTGGCCGCGGCATCATGGGATTCGGTGAAACCCCTGCCAAGACTATGGTGACAGTGAAGGCTTAAAGGGCGGTGAAGATCACATGTGTCATGTGACAACTATGATCCGTCCACTCGTCGAAGCAATACGCCAATTCAAGGGGAAGCCATTCCATTCAAAAGACCTCACAGAGAGACTTGGCTACGCGCCCGGCTACGCCAGAAACTTCATCAGCCAAGCAACAAGGCAAGGCCTGCTCTTAGCCGCACCGAGGAGAGGAAAGAGGGAGAAGACCTTTACCCCCAACGCAGAGATCGTCAAGGAGATTGTTCTGAAAGGGGGAAAAGACAAAGAGGAACTCCTCGAAGCACTCGACCTGCATTCCAAGTACCTCGGCGAATACGTTGCCTTGAAAGGATTCACAGTCATAGACCACGACGTTGACCTAGATAGGCTTGGAGAAAGAGTGCTCGCACACAAGGAAACATGGCACGAGATCGTTATCACGAACGTCGGCGTCCCGAAGAAGATCATGACGATCGAAACCTAGCAGACAGCGGGACGGCGGACACATCAGATGAAACCCAAAGAGGTCACCAAATGCTGGAAGTTCGGCGATGATGAGCAACCACCGTACCCGACGATCAAAATCAACCTATCATCGGCGGAACGCAGGACAACGATTAGACCAAAGGTCGACACAGGATTCAACGGCTCACTGGCGATAGACAATGAAGCCGTGAAGAAACTTCACCTCGCGGCGAAGGGAACAATACTCATCAGAACCGCAACAGGCCACAGCGAAACACCGATCTACGCTGTCAACCTCCATCAGCTAGAACTGGGCATCGATTACACGACCCTTGCCATAGGCGCCCAGCGGTCGCTCGTCGGAAGAACACTACTCAAGGATAGAGAGTGGCTGCTCGATTTCAGGAAGCGAAGATTCTGCCTCATAACAGCGCCCCCGTGACCTAAATTGGCGCGAGTGCAAGCTCCCGACTTTAGTCGTGGAGAGAATCAAAGTATCAAAACCATCCTGAATACTCTGGAGATCCAACGGTGGCGGGGTACCGTCGCTGGTGAGAATAAGTATGGATTTGATGGCCACAGGCCCGGACCCCCTATAGGAGGAAACCCCAGACCCTCCACGCTCACTTACAGAAAGCACGGCAAGAAAGCCCACACTCTTTAGTCGTGGGATGAATTGCCACTCATGTCTTAAGAGTATGAGAATGGATTCTTAGGACGTGTCGCTCGTGAAACTGCAACGTACAATACATGCGAAACTCGTTCTAGACCGGGAAGGTAAGCGGGAAGCGGTCGAACGCGAGTATCATGCTTGGCAGCGTCAACTGCGAGGAAGCAACGAGCAACTCTACTCGGCAACGAAGCAGCAAGCTGAACGGTTCAAGCAGCGAGTGAAGAAACAGAACCGCCATGGCCTCAAGATGCAAGAGTATCCGATGATTCTGAGACGCGACTGCGTCAAAGTGCAGTGTCAGAAGGATTCCGTCTTCAAATGGTGGATTCGAATCCCCGTCAATCCGAGAAGCATCTGGGTTCCAATGCAGCTGCCCTACGAGCAGGAACCACTCCTAGCATATGACCATAACAGAGCGAGCGCAAGCTCCCGACTTTAGTCGAGGAGAGAGTCAACAGGCCCAACCAAGCAGAGCACATTGGCGGAGGAACCAGAAATGGAGCCACACGCGATAGGCAGGCTTCCAGCGAAGCTGGAACTCCATTGCTACATCATTCGGGAGCGAACTAGAACCAACACGATCGTCTCACTGCTGAGGACCGGGTTGCCCAGGCCAATGCCTATGCTTCTACACTGGGATGGATGCGGGTGGAACCGCAACAACGGAATGCCCACCCAACAAAGGATCAGAGTGGAAGCATGAATCTCCCGACTTCAGTCGAGGAGAGAATCAAGTGAAACCCTCCGACGCAATACATCTAGCAACCATGGATAAGCTGGGAATAACCTCGATCGTTAGCGAAGACGAGGAGCTGGATGCGGTCAAAGGCATAAAACGCGTCTGGCTCGACACGACTGGGCAGAGCGTTACAGAAATGGGGCAAGAAGGCCCATGACCGCACAAAGCTCCTCGCTGTCCTTGACCATTATGAGCTAATGCTTCACGGCGATAGCCGCAGGCTCAGGGTATGTTCTTGGAGGCTCGAATGTTTCTGGGGCCATTCTCTAGCCCTCGCGAAGCGAGTCCAACTGCTTTGGGTCCCCGACTACTACGTCTTCACCTTGCTCGTACTGCCTCAGGCCAGTCTTTATCCCTTCTCGGTCTGCAAGCTCCTCAAGGGTCGCAATGCTCTCTTCTATCTGGCATGCGTGCTGCCGAAGTTCCCTGAGGACAGATCTTGGCACGGACAAGGATTCGGTCAACTGAATTCGAGAACGTCAGGAGTTCACGCCACCAAAAGGAGTTCCGCTCGTCTGGGTCATACCATGCACTGGCAAGATCGAAGCCGACATCAACCAAGTGTGAGTCCAAGGTGGACACGGGTAGTGTCGTGAAGCAACATGTTGGCTCCCGACTAACAGATCTCATCAAATCGAGGGACACATGATATTGGATGGAACAAATTCGGCCCCAGGACCATAACGGTTTAAAGTCGCAGACTGGTTTTCCCTTCACCATGTCCAAACTCGTCCTCGAGAAAGAGCTCAGCCCAGTCAGTGCAGCGGTTTGTGCTCGCCCTATGTCCCTCGAGAAAGGGAGCATACAAGAGAATTCTACAAGCTCCTCCTAGAACGAAGCAGAGAGGGCCAAAGACAAACCAGAGATGCTCCCATCCTTAGGTTCAGGCGGTCAGTTCTTCAGGTTTGATCTGGCTCAGGAGTTGCACGTCAAAGGACTTCTTTGTCTTCGCGTAGAGGTCTTTGTCTGCAGTAATCAGCCGGGCATCAGCGGTGAGTGCGACATAAGCTGCGTCGTAGAAGGTTATTCTTGAATCTCTTGAGATGAGGAAGGCTTTTTCGAGCAGGCTAGACTCCGCGAAGCTTCTCAGCTTGAGGCCCAAGTCCAGTAGCGATTGGAAAGCACTTGCCACATCCTGACCTGCAAACGAGGGGTGCCTGGTCAGAATGTTTCCGACTTCGAAGAGGACGAGTATGGGGGAAGTGAGCTCTATCTTCCCGGCCGAGTGGAGGTCCCTGATTTGAACAGCCTTTCTGGAATCCTCCTCTGCAATGTACCACTTGGCGACGACCGACGCGTCTGCAACCACAGTTTTCAGCGAGAATCCCTCGCTTCCCTGATCACTTTGACGGAGTCGAATTTGACGGCCTTCGTCTTCTCCCTGAGCTCATCCATGACCCTTGAAGCCCGGCTCATCTTCTCAGCCTTGACCTTTTCCTCGATTGCTCCCCTCAGGTAGTCTGCCCAGTCCAAGTCTAGCTTGCTCATCTCTTCCTTCAGCTCTTTGGGGATACGAACGGAGACCACTTCCATGAGAGATCGCTCGAGAATCTTTGGTCTTGCCTACGGATAACGTTTACTGTATACGATTTCGTCCGCGAATACGTACACCGGAAGCTCCCCTACTGCTCTCGCCCCTGACACGTTGGCTGGCTCGGCAATCCCGACTAGATCAACCACGAATTGACCATAGCAAGGGCTCGCTTACTCCACGTCTGAAGACAGGAGCTTGCGCTCGCCTTGCTATGGTCACTGGCCGGATTAGTTGCAGCTACCTCTTCTACTGAAATCCTAGCCGTGGGAGAATCCTTCACGGCGTGTGCGGGTGTGACACGTAGGATGCGTCGAGTGTCCTCGCTCAAGCTTGACTGAGGGTTCATTGTGGGCGTTGGGGGAGAACGTGGATTCGAGTTGCTTGTCGCT
>JALHTB010000188.1 GCA_022865625.1 Candidatus Bathyarchaeota archaeon | reverse complement strand
TCCTTCGGTCCCGTCACGTCCAGCTTCTCTCTCAAGATTTCAAGGAGAGTGTAGGCTGGAGGAGCAGACACGGAGACTTTCTGTCCGTTCAGTCTGAACGAGAACCGTCTCTCCAAATGTGTCAGCTCCAATCTTCCGTCTCCGCTTTCACATCCCTACACGCATTGTTCGGACGCGCACGGAGTTCCCAGTGACTACGAAGAGAGGCGCTATTAACGACTTTCATGCGGCGTTGTCGCTTCTATGCTCCTTGCGACATGAGTATCAAACCTAAGAGGCTCTACAACGGGATCTTGTTCAGGAAGCTAGTCACGGCATCCAGGAATTCCTGCGAGCATTCTTCCTGGGGCAGATGACCGCAATTGGGGATGACGACAAGCTCGGCGCCGTGTATCTCTCTGGCCAATCGGATACTTTGTTCTGTGGGCACGATGCGATCATCATCTCCAGTTATCACGAGTGCCGGCATCGTCAACTTGTCAAGCTGCTTCTCCAGGCCTAAGGGATGGTTCGCGATTGTGTATTCCCATAGGGCTCGGTCCCAGTTCTCAGCCCTCAACGGTTTCCGGTAGCCTTCAATGATCTCAGATGTGATCTTGGAAGGGTCATGCCAAGCAGAGCGGATGATGGAGAATCCGTCCGAGGCGATTGAGCGCACGAGTAGTGGCCCCAGGTGTTGCAGCTGTGGTAGGAAGGATAGGTATCGAACCCAATCCTCTGAACTCTCGTGTGGATAGATTGCGGGATCGACTAGCACAAGCGCCTGAACTCTCCCCGGATGACGAAGCGCTGTGAGGACGGCGATTGTTCCACCTGCAGAGTGGCCTATCAGAATCGCCTTCTCAATGCGAAGCTTGTCCATTAGCCCGACGGTGAGGTCGGATTGTGCCTCAGGACTGTAGGGACTCTGACCAATCCACTCGCCGGGCATGGGACGGGATGTTAGACCGAAAGCTGGACGATCGAAGGCTACAACCACGCCATAGTGGCTGAGCGGCTCCATCACCTCACGCCACGAGAAGACGCTCGCACCGAACCCATGAAGAAGCAGAATCACAGGACCCCCGGATCCAGCAGTTTTGCAGTGAACAGTCAGATCGTTCACTTCTACGAAGAAACTATCAAGCTCAGCCAAGTGCCCCGGCGGAACCGTGCCCTCAAGCGGGGGAATAGGAATCAAGAACGGCCCAATCAGAATGACTGCAAGTATCACTGTGAGCACGATCAGAACTTTGCGCCTGAGATTCTGTACCACTTCACGATCCCTTCGGGGGCTCTTCTACCGACAGTTTGCATACCAGTGATCCCGCAACCACAAGAATGCATCCTGTCCACAGATTCCATCCGGCTCCAACTCCGAGGTATACTGAGCCAATGATAATCGAGAGGAGAGGAGTCAGATATGATAGAGAAGCCACAAGAATCATGTTTCCTCTCCGCATCGCTGTGTCCCAGAACGTGTAGGCAAAGATTGTGGGAAACACCGCCATGTATGCAAGTTCGATCATGGATTGGCTTGTCCACTGAGTTCTTTCCGGGAGGATTAGCATCAGCGCAGCGAGTACCAATCCGCTTGCGAGAAGGAACAGTGGCACTGCCCCGCTCTCCGCCTCACTTGCCCACCGGCGAGTCAGGTTCGAGTAGAGCGCCCAGCAGACTGCCGCTACGAATGCGAGCACGTATGGGAGCCAGTTACTCTCAAGATTGGCAACGAATACCTCGCAGGACATTCCAGTTTCTGCGGCGGCAAGAAGCACGCCCCCGAATGCTAGAAGGCACCCGGGTATTAGTGTGGCACGAGCTCTGCTTTTGAGAATTGGAACTGCGAAGAGAAGGGTCAGGGTCGGCCAGAGGTAATTGACGAGCCCCACCTCAAGGACTTGCAGACGATTGGTTGCAGTTCCGATCGCTACGTAGAGGCTCGCCATGTATATGATGAACAGTGCACCGCATCCTGTGAGGTAGGTTCTGGAGAGATGAGCGAGTCTCCCAAATCTGCCCGAGACGACGACGTAAGCACAGGATAGGCCGCCTGCTAACAAGAAGATGTACGAGGCGGCTGTGAGTGTCCCGAGCTGTTCTGTGAGGCTTCTTGAGAAGGCGATCGTGGAACCCCAGAATAGAAGCGCTAGGAGCCCCTGTAATGTGCTACGGGTTTTCTCGTTCACAGAGAATGCCTCTAATTCGACCAAGAAGAGCATTCGTCTTACTTGCAAGAAGTCCTTTTCTATAGCATAGGGCGACTTCGACTGGAAGTATTCGAGGTTCGAACGATGAGTGACATGAGCAAATACGAGTGTGGCGTTTGCGGTTACATCTACGACCCTGCCCTTGGCGACCCGGACAACGGTGTGGCACCTGGAACTCCCTTCGAGAAGCTCCCCGATGAGTGGCGATGTCCCCTCTGCGGGGCCGACAAAACCGTATTCGTGAAAGTGGAGAACACCTGAGCGCACAGCGCTCAAGCGCTTGATTGTTGAGACGAAGAGAGACGCAGACTAGGGCTTTTGCCCGACTATTATGGAATCGTTTCCGTCCCTAATCGTTTGCGCGAGAGTGAAACCTGCCTGCTGTATCTCTTGAGTGACTTTCGTCTGATCGATGATTGGTGGACCGAGTTTTCCTCCGAAGAGTCTGCTACCTCGAGTCCTCTCAATGATCGTCAACCTTCCTGATGGTTTGATGATTCTGAGGAATTCTCTGAGGACTCTGG
>JALHTB010000187.1 GCA_022865625.1 Candidatus Bathyarchaeota archaeon | reverse complement strand
GTGTGACTGCCTCTTTCTCCCGGCGTTTCAAAGCGGCCCCGCTTTCCGGGAATTTGGGGCCTCTTTCAGCTGAGAATCGAGTTCCTCCTTCGATCAGATGCCATCTGACCAAAACGCAGGACGGTCGCTCTGTTGAACAAGGGTTCTGTCAAGTTGTTATCGGATAGAGTAGACTGTCAAAAACCGTCGGGTGATTTGCAGCGCAGGGAAAGGGTGCTGCACAAACGAGGCACTCGTTTCAGTCTTACGTTCCAGTTTGGGTTGCCTGAACCGAGGGTTCTAGGGCTGAGACGGCTGCCAGAATCAGCGAGCAAATTAAGGTCAAGAAGCATGCAATGATACCTAGATGTCGGGCCAACCTTGTGTGGCCGCTCCTTGCTAGGCCGTCTTCAAGATGAAACATCTCATCCCTGTAGCTTGCCAAGAATCCGAGCACAGCCACGAACATCACCACTCCCCAAATTCCCATGATTATACGTAAGGAAGCATCTGACGAGATCACTGAGGAAATCAAGAAGCTCGTGGCTAATGCAATCGCTGCGTTACAGACAGTCAGCGCCGTTGCTCCTGGGGCAAAGCAAGGAAATGGGTCAGGATTGCCATTAGTATCGAGATGGCTGTCCTGCTTATTGAATGAATCACATAAATCTCGATGGGACCGGATTCCGCGGATCATCACTGAACGATTGAAGTTTATCGCAGAAAGAAGCATCGTAACAAGTGTTGGAAATGTTCTCGCAAATATCCCTGCTACTAGGGCATCCAATTACGTTGAACTTACCTAGAGGGAGGCCGCCAACTACTTGAGGCCCAGAAGCTTCTTGGTCAAATATTCATGGAACACGAGATCGTCCAAGAGACCAAGAGTACCGACCACAATGAATGGCACAGCCAATGCTGTGAGCATCAAATTGCCTGTCATCATACCCACCGGTAACAGGCTGCCCACCGAAAGCAGGGCAAGCGACATCAATCCGATGCCGTTCACATTGTAACCCTCCGACTCGCAGGTTGACTTCCATGTACTATATAATGCCTTCTCGCTTGTGACACAGAATCGAACACGAACAATTGACTCAAGCGGAAAATACCAAAAGGATTGTGGAAAACACCAAGAGGATTGAGTTCACTACTAGAAGAACAGGCGAGGAAGCCTAGAACGAGACCAGTCCCCAACGGTCGTCATCCGCTAGTTGTGTGCGCATGATCGCTTAAGCCTTTCTGATGGGGGCTCTTCTTTGCGCCTTTTTCGTCCGATTTTTGCACTTTTTGTCTCATTTTGGGCTTTTTCCTATTCTTTCTGCTCTTCTTCTTTCTTCTCCTCAAGATGGTTCCCGACAAGTCACAATGACAAACACCACGTTCGACCGTGACATGATGACAGTACGCTAAGCTTCGTGTTTGGCGCGAGCGGCGTTCTGTATCAGTGTTAACCACTTGTTCTCACCCTCGACTTGGATGCCTGCAAGTTCTGAGGGTGTGTGACCATTTATGCCGTTGTGCGGTCGGACGTAATTGTGGAAGATTTGCATACCTGTTAGGATTGGTGTGTCGTCTTTCTTGAGCGAACGCATGACCTTTTCTCGGTCACGGATTTCCCCGTTGAGTCGTTCCATCTTGTTATTGTTGTGTGTTCCCTCAAGCGTGATATTGCGGATGTGGACGGTGGTGTCAGCTAGCTTCTGTGTTCTGAACTCTTTCATCCACGCCTCATGATAGGAACGCAAGCCATCGGTGACGAGAATGTGAGGGTTCTTGCCCGTTCGTTCCTTCGCCATTTGGAACAGGTGTCTCGCGTCATGCGACTCTTTGGTGTTCGCAACTTCTTGTGCTATCCAGAACCGTGTTTCATCGTCCATCATGGCGAAGACGTACTTCATGTCGCCTCGGATCTTGACGTAGAGTTCATCTGCTCGCCAAGTGTCCGAGACTTGCGGAGTGATCTTGTCCAGATACTTCTCCATTAGACCTGTGTACTTTCGTATCCAATTATAGACGGTCTGATGACTGACTTGCACACCCATCAATCGGAGAGAACGAGCCGTATTCCGTAGGCTTTCACCGGAGAAGTACAACTGCATCGCGGTCGTGATGCCTTGCGGATTATGCTTCATACGCTCGAAGCCAAGGTTGACCGTGAAGTAGCGGTGACACGACTTGCAGTTGAACACCTGAATGTCACCGGACTTGTTGTGCCGTAACCCATCTCGGATCATCTCACTCGAACCACAGTACACGCACGAGCTGACGGTGATTGGCTGAATCACTACGTTCTCGCGTACCTTGTCTCTCAGTCTGAGGCTGAACTCAACAGCCCAAATGTGCTTACACTTGGCCTCACGGTAGATGTGGTCGGGACAAGAGCAACGCCAGTAGTCACGGTAGCCCCTGACGACTGTGTAGAGTCCGTGTCCTGACTGTGACTTGACTTGGTAGCTCTTCTCATCCAGACGCGAGACTTGGCCTTCTAGTCTGCTTATTTCTTGACCTCTCATCACACGGCCTTCGTCAATCTGTCTTGGGAACGGCATCTCAACCACGCCACAATATTGTGGCGTAACCTAAATATAAGGGTTGTTACAATACTGTGGCATGTGGTAAGTATGGTACGAAAGGAGATACTGGGAACATCGGAACGCCGTGTCCTAGAAGCGTACTTGAAAGGCGAACGCCTCAAAGGATACAACACCCTACTTTGGCGAATCCACACAATCGGATTGAAAGCAATCATAGAAGGATGCGGGAAGGATTTAGATCTCCTTAGGCGGCTTCTGAGGCTTGAGAAAGCCGGTTCTCAGCTCCACGGCTAGGAGCCGAGCCGTTTCCTTTTCTTTTGCTCAACTAGGCGGAACGTCCCCACTACGGATGCCGCAGCTAGGCCCAACCACTGTTCATGAGTGTAGGGGTAGAAACTCACTAGTTTGTAGTCCTTCTTTGTCTCATTTCCTTCGCCAATAATGCGGATTGGAATATCCTTGTGTTCCTTCTCAAGAAAATAGATGTCCCTTTTTCTCTTGACTTCGGTTAGGACTATGCTGATGATTCCATCTTCGCCCTCCTCTTCTCTTGCTGTGAACGGGTAGAAATAGCATGGTTTCGCGCCTACGTAGAGATCCACCGTATCGCGTAGCAAACCTCCATCATCTTCCCATTGATAACGAGCGCCATCAAACATTGGATACGCGTCCTTGATTGTCTTGTTTTCAGATTCAACCGAGAAGCCCACCTTCTCTTTCTTGCTATGAAGGTTGATGGTTAGTTTCGTCTCTTCCGACAATCTCAATATCTCGTAGAGAATCAACTCAGCTATCACCACAGCTTCTATGGTGATAATCAGATCGAACAGGACTTGCGGCATCACGCCTAGAACGTTCGCGTAGATGGTGACCAAAGCAGCGATTATCGTCAGAACTAGTATTGCTCCTCGGGGTCGGTTCATGAAATCTGCCGCTATGACCTAGCAAGTGCTGGTATTTGGAATTACGGGGTATGCGCAGTCCACCCGACGGTTTTTGACAGTCTACTCTATCCGATAACAACTTGACAGAACCTGAACAAGCAATTCTTATATGCCGTGTTGGGAGCTGTGCATCGCTTGAGTTTGGAGCGTATCCTGATTTGCCTCAATGGCATGGTGACCTACACAAGCGCAAACGTTCCGGAGGCCGAAGGAAGGTCTTCCGTGGCAAGCG
>JALHTB010000186.1 GCA_022865625.1 Candidatus Bathyarchaeota archaeon | reverse complement strand
GGAATGAAGGGGCTTCTCCTTGAGCAGGTGAACGCTCGGTCACTGGACGTCATAGCACCTTCAGAGTCAAAACGAAGCGTAACAGTGCATGCCATTCCGAATATGTCAGTGATCGGACCAGAGCTCAAATCGCGAGCTGCAAAAGCGGCTGAGCAGTTGACTCGGATGGACCCTCAGGATCTCAGGGAAAGCCTCTCCCATGGACCAATTGAGCTTGAAGTTGACTCTGAGAAAGTAAGCATCGACAGCAGATACGTAACTTTCAGGGAGGAGACAAAGGAAGAACACCCCGCAGCAGACTTCGACGGAGGCAGAGTATACGTCGACACCACACTATCTGCAGACGAGCTCGCAGATGGCCTCGCACGTGACCTAGTGAGAAGGATACAGCAAATGCGCAAGGAGATGGACCTTAAGGTGGACGCTTTCGTGGACGTTCAGGTCTCTGCTTCAATGCCTGAAGCTGCATCTGCTGTCAAGAGCAGGCGGGACTACATCCGGGGCGAAGTTCGGGCGAAGGAACTGGTGATCGAGCATCGCCAGCCGGCGAAAGCACACGGACAGCTTGTTAGGGAGTGGTCAATAGGCGATGACGAATTCTCGATCGGCCTAAGCAAGCAGAAGCAATCACGTGCAGGCAACCGTTCGGCTCGTCGTCACAATCCAAGGGCGTCTCGTAGGCGGCGATGACCTCAGGAACCTATGGGTACAGTGGCCTGCATTCGACGTGGGCTGCCACTATCTATCTTTAATTATTATGACCTCGCAGTTGCGCAGTCGAATCGGGGTCTCAGGCGAGATGACGGATCGAAGGCTCACCTATGCGGCAATAGTACTGCTTGCAATGGCGGTTGCCTCAGCGATAGTAGGACCGGTTCAGCTGGGGCATGCAGTCTCTTCCTCGAACCTTTCGGTCACTTCCTCGGGAACAGTGCTTGCTGCATCAAGGAATAGCACTCTTGCAATCGAGATTTCGAATGTCGGGAAGTACATGAAGGAGCTAGACGTCGCGTTGACGATACCGCCCCCACTGGTGCTGTTCGGTGACAATCATTGGATTAGATCGTCGTTCGCACCTGGGGACGTGATACGTGCGAATCTCACGATCTTTGCTCCCTCTTCTGCCGCCGGGGCGGCCCTCCAGGGGAGCGTAGTAGCAGTGTACAAGATTGTGGGCGAGACTGTTCCTTCAAGCGAGACACATGCGATCTCGTTTCTAGTCCGCGGTTGGATTGACATCAAAGTCTACGAGATTGAGATCAGCCCTGATCCTGCCCTGCCCGGCAGTGAGATAACAATCTCTGGCAACCTGCTTAATCGTGGCGTTATTGCTGCCATGTATACCAACGTGACCATCATTGCGGATCGGTCTCTGATGGAGGGTTCTGTGAAGCCGACCTATGTAGGCCAAGTGGATCCCAACGCTCCGGCTCCCTTCAGCGTGACTGCCACGGTTGACCCAGCCGCGTCCGAGGGCACATATCAGGCCACAGTTGTCGTCTACTATAGAGATGACCTTCAGTTGGATCACACCGTCACGATACCGGTCAGTTTCACAGTGGTTGCGCAGTTGCCGATGACTCAGACAGCGAGAACAGGCATCACGGATCAGCTGTTATCGAACCAGATCCTGTTCCCTGTACTCGCAGTGATAGTTGTACTTTTGATCGTCGGCATATACCTGCGTCGAAGACGAAAGACTTCGGAAACCTAGCATGGGACCAAGCGGGCTGTTCGCGTGACAAGTGGCTCTACATTGGCACTTCGATGAAGAGTCTTTCGAGGAGCTCCTTGTAGCGGTTCCGAATTGTCACTTCTGTTACGTTCGCAATCTCAGCGATCTCGCGCTGTGTCTTCCGTTCGTTTGTCAGTACAGCAGCAATGTAAGTTGCCGCTGCAGCAATCCCTGTCGGGCCTCGACCACTCGTCAACTTCATCTTCGTCGCTGTCTCAAGAATTCGAATCGCCATAGCTTCGGCCTTTCCGGAGATTGTCAGCTTATTGCTGAATCTGGCAGCGTAGTGTCGACTGGTTGAGGGAGGTACGAATTCCTCCAGCTCCCGGACCATGAACCGATAACTCCTGCCGATGTCCTTCTTGCTCAGGTTGCTCGCACTCGCGATCTCGTCCAAAGTTCTCGGGACACCGCATTGTCGGCAACTCATGTAAATCGCTGCGGCTGTGACATTGTGAATTGACCGTCCTCGGATGAGCCTCTTCTTGATTGCGCGCCTGTAGATCACTGAGGCAGTCTCAAGAAGATTCTTCGGGAGGTTCAGCGACGATGCAAGTTTGCTCAACTCTGAGAGCGCTACGGCCAGGTTCCGCTCTGTTGCGTCGGAGACGCGGACTCGTCTCTGCCACTTTCGCAGTTTGTACATGTCGAGGCGCTCGGTCGCGGTCATTTGGCGACCACTTCCCCTTCTATCGCGCCAATCGATGACAGTTGAGAGGCCCTTGTCATGAATCGTGTAGGTTAGCGGTGCACCGGCACGCGCTCTCTTGGCCTTCTGCTCGTCGTCGAACGCGCGCCATTCCGGGCGGCTGTCAACGATCTTCTCAGTAACCACACAACCACAGCTGACACAGACGATCTCAGCGGCGTCATAGTCACGCATCAGCTTCGAGCCACCACATTCAGGACAGACTCGAACTTTCGGCTGTGCGGGCACAGCTTCTCCTACATCTGTTCGTGGGTCTTCCACGCGTATTCCACCAATCTTAGTCTTCGAGAGCGTACACGAGTCGTCCGACTACAGATTCCGGCTTCGCGATCATTGGTCTTACAGATGCGTAGGGTCCTGAAACCGGCCCGAGAATGTCAGTCACAACTCCTACGTTCTTCAGTTTACTATCACAAGCTTTCGTGCCTGGTCTCACAAACTTCGGAGGATCGAGCTTCACTATGAGGGTATGGCTCTTTGAGAGATGTAGCACCTTGCCCAGTCTTCTCAAATTTTCGTCGTCACTCCGGGAAGGTGCGCTTGGAAGCTCGTTGCATCTTATATAAACATCTCGTCTCGCACGAAATCAACCATTGCTCTCTTCAAAACGTAGTTCACTTTTGATGATCGATGACAGCGTAATCTTACACAGTGGAAGAGCCGTCACCGTTCGAATACTCTTTCTGTCCTGCAAGGGACGCCTGCCTGCATCGGTAATCATCAGGTCATGATGTACCGTGAAATCACAGGTGGGCATTCCTTGTCCCCTAAGAGTAGTTTAGTGGCTGACAAGCACTGACCCTCAAGACCAATAACAAAGAGTGATCATGATTCCTCCGAGATCATAGAAGGCACCCGGGTCGTGGACGATGACGCCCCAGTCGCGAACTGTATCTGAATCCACGTTCGATACTCTAGCCAAACCTATTCGCGAGATCCTCCCACGCTTGGGACTTGGAACACCCACCGAGCCCCGGGCTCTTGCAATACCTCCAATAATCAAAGGCGACAATGTCTTGCTCGTTGCCCCGACCGCTAGCGGCAAGACCGAGGCAGCCCTACTCCCAGTATTGAGTCGGCATCTCACAAGGACTT
>JALHTB010000185.1 GCA_022865625.1 Candidatus Bathyarchaeota archaeon | reverse complement strand
TGGGCGAGTCGGCCAGCCTATTCTCTTATCGCTGTCTCGTTCTATTCTTCGGAGAAGTAGTCGTTATGGGGATGGAGATATTCAATGTTGCAGAATATCTTAGGGATTTGGAGGTTTCTTCCTCGATTTCGGTATTCCTATCCATCTTGGGATATTATTCATGTATTCTCGGTATGCATTTCCATATTTTTGGAGGCAAAAACGTTCTTCGGAAACTACACCAATATGCAATAGACTTGTGAAAACTGCGGTAAGTAGCAGAAAAACCCAGGAAACACATGCGATTCCTGTGCCGCCAAAGATCAAGAACATGCCAAAGTACATAGGGTTTCTCGAAAAACTGTAGACCCTTTTGGTGACAGGCTTGTCCACTGCAGTAGTAAAGAAATCTAGCATTGCTATAGTCATGATAATTGCTCCCAGCAAATAGATGAGGAATCCAGCAAAGAACCAGACTGTGCCCAGTTCAAGCGGCAAGAAGATACTATAAGCAATTAGAGCAAAGAATAGAAAGGATATGATATTCGAGATTCTTTTCTCAGTCTCGTTGAGCGGCATGTCAGTAGCAGCACCTCTCTTCCATACCTCTTTGTCAATTAGCCATCCTGATAATACATAGGGCAATACGTTGGAAAATATCACATAAAGCATTAAAATCCAAGCATTCCATAAGCCTAACTCAAAAGCTGGAATAAGCGACATAATTCTGGTCACTTTGTCTTGTGGCGTTTTCTCCCGAAGTGCAGACCCCATCTATGATCAGACAGCCATGGATGCGCTCGATGTCGGCCAACATGATCTTTCTTCTTGATGCCGCATAGACACTTCTTGTGGCATACTACACACGTGAATGTATGACCAACATATCCGGAGTGCTTCTTTCTCATGTTTCTTCTCACAATTCTCTGTTCTAAGCATCCGATTCAGTTGTCGAATATCCTTTGTTGACCGCTTGGTAGACGCTCCTCCATCTCGGTCTGGGTCACACCGAACTTGCTGGACAAATGCTCGACCGCATCGCCTTTCGTATGCTCTTGACCATCCTCTGTAAGGTTAAGCAGGGGAAGCATGATCGTCTGATAATCAGGAATGGTCATAGAACTGTCTGATAATACTCGTCAAGCTGTCTGATAATAACATCTCCGCATCCGTGAACCGGCATGCAGTCGGATTAGCATTCTCGCTTGGATTTGACTGAGAGAGAGTTCTTGAGAGACCTAGCCATAGCTATCGAGGGATGTGTGTGCCGTGAGTCACGCCCAGACAGGCGTCAGACTTGCGCTCGCGGTTTTCTGTATCTGCCAAATCGGAATCCTACCCTACCCTGCAGCGGCATGGTCAACTGACAGTCACCCAACAATCGCGAAAGTCGCCATAGAGCTGCTCCCGAGTCCGTGGGGACAGTTCTTCGAATACTACGAGTGGTTGCTCAATGAAACAACAGCCTGCCCCGACACGTACTATCGCGAGAGTGATCCCGACGAAGGATCAAGACACTACATAGACCTCGAAATCTGGAGCATGAACGACCCTTCGACCGGCACCCTCCCACAGGCAATCGACCAGTTCACCATTCAAATGGAGTCGGCGATACGAGCGAACGATTGGAACAGTATGTTCCTTGATGCTGGAAGGATTGCACACTACATGGCAGATGCCACACAACCCTATCACACCACGCTCTACTACGATCCTCAGACCAAGAACGGCGTTGGCGTGCACCAGCTGTTTGAGTCCGCAGCGGCCTCCCATCTATCGGAGTTCAGGCTAGTGAGTCCCGCTGATGTGGGAGTGATTGAACCCGTCAGCAACGTGACCGCGTTTGTCTTGGATGCCGCTATTCAAAGTCACTCCTTCTTGTCTTACATCAATAGGACCCTCGTCGACGAGGGACTAGAGTGGAGTCCTGAACTCACCAAGATTGTCGAGAACAGGACCAACACAGCAATAATCGCAACTGCCAGAATCTGGTACACAGCAATAGTGAGATCCAACTCCTTGCCACCAGAACTGCCAAAGATGAACGAGCTTTCAATCGCGATTGACAGCGTCGCTCTGAATAGCACAAGCTACGGGGTCATCAGACTTCATGTGGTCGATTCGCTTGGAGTGAAGACGCGAGCGGACGTGTCGTTGAGTGTTGACGGGTCCACTTTCCGAGGACAAGTGGCAAACGTTGTGCCTCCTGTCGGAGAATACGTGATCGCCGTACCGTCAGGAACGTACAACGCTAATTTCGTCTTCACGGCACAGAAGGAAGGATACCGACCTGCAGTGGTCACCCTTCCTATCGGTACCCCTACGACGAGTACCACAATCACCGTGGTGAGTGTCCCGTTTCCAACGGTCGTGGCCTTGGCGGTGATGGTGGCTGCCCTCGTCGCGCTCATCTGGTACCGAAGGAGGCCCAGTTATAGTGTCCCAGATGATCTCACGGATAGTTGAAACCCATGTAGGCAACTTCAATCTGTGAGGGCGAACGCACGATGATCTGGGGCGCTCCTTCGTAGAGTTGAATCGTTCCCGTGACTCGCACTTCATTGTTGAGGTAGAATGACGCGGGCGAGAATGGGAAGTTATTGACATCGCTTTGGAAGATCACTACCACAAAATACCCTTGGTAGGGGTCGTGGAAGTCCAAGAACACAGTTCCCTTTGAGACGTAGGTGCGTACGATAGTGCCCTCCACTATCTTGGATTGCCCAACATAGTTCGCTGCTTGTAGGTAGGATACCACATTGGTGCTGGAGCTAATCCACTTGGGGCGTTGTCCAGTACTAGTCAGAGTCTGCAACACCGTAGCAGAGGTTGTTTGGTGTGAGGTGCCCGCGCTAGTGATCAGGGTAGCTTCGACAGTTGTCACAACGGTGACTGTCATCGGCACCATGCTCTGCATTGATCTGTACGGCGTGATGTAGGGTCCAATTGCGAGTCCTGCCGAGAACGCGATCACCATTAGGAGAATCGTGCCGATGAGCGGGGGGCGTAGGTGAAATCTATGCTTGCGAACGTGGGGACGTGGCTCGATCAATGGGCCCTCCACATGGTGTACCATCGGCTCTTGTATCGTCGGCTCGTCCAATTGGCCTTGTCTTTCGAGCCATTTCTCGAAGCCCCTGACGCGGTTGGGGTCGTCATGACCACCGGGAGAAGAAACTTGATGAGAAGTCGCCTTGGGAGCGCTTGGAATCTTCATGTTTGATCCACAACTGGGACAGACCTGAGCATGAAGTGGTGCCTCGGCTCCGCACCTTGGACAGCGTGGCAGCACAAGGAAACGCTTTGAAGGCGATTGACCAGCGTCGGTGATTCGCATCACCTGACAGAACGCCACCTTGATTGTTACCGCAAGCATAAGGCACTTGCCATACAAAGGCGGGAACCGAATTGTGGAAGGTTTCAGGCATGTTCATCCGAGATCCGGATCAGGATCAAATTGTGTGGTCGTATGGCGGCTTTCACTCTATCCGCAAAATCCCAGTGATCGTATTCGTCTCGATACGGCCAACTTAGGTTTCTTTCTCTCGATTATGTTTTCACCTTACGTCTTGATGGTGTATGAGTCTAGGGTTATTGGTTCTGTATGGGTTTTTGATGTTGGAGCCTTCCGAAGGTCCTCCGCAGAGGACGGCTCCACGGCTGGATTCTCGAAAGCGCTTTCGACTTCTACGGAACCGCGCCTATAGACATGCGTTTTGTTTTGGCCTCGGGTGTGATTGGCGACTCTCGGCCAGCCTAACTTCTTATCGTGTCTTAGCGTATAATGGGGTGGGTGTGTCATGTGGTAAGGCAGTATCGGATTTTTTGCGGATTGAGGGATGAATCGGATAAGAAAACGATAGAACGTATTGTCGGTGAATGGTTCGAGGGCGCGACGATCATGCCGAGTCGTGGCCTATGGAAAGGGGCCGCTGAGGATTCCAACGTGGTTGAAATTCTGGTTGGCGATGCCCATGTGAAGCAGGTGGGCCTAGATGGCGCGATTAAGGCTGATATGATGATAATGGGTCTAGCTGAATCATTGAGGGGTAAGCTGGGGCAAGAGGCCGTATTGGTTACTTCTCAGAAGATTGAATCGCCTGAAGGGTATGGCGTGGATAGTTATCCTTGGACCTTTGAGGATAGGATACGTAATTGGCTTAACGATAGGCATAGTGAGTGGTTCATGTGGTGTATGAGGAATCATATCAATACTCATCTTAAGCTTCCTTGGTTCATTAGACGTTGGTTAATGGATATAACGGATTGATTTTGGCCTGTTCTCTATTGGATGCGAACGGCCAGCCTATCTACTCTATCTTAATTTCGTTAGCGAGGGCCGCGGCGAGTATATGCTTCTAAGCCAAGGCCCGAGCGTCCTGGCTCAATTGATGGCACGTTAAGCAACATAACGTGTGCGATTGCCACAAGTGCGATATCTTAGTTGTTCTCTTGTACACTGGGGACCTGTCATGCGGCGACGACGCCGCAAGCCGTTTTCGATGGCTGCGAGGCCGAGGCCTCGTTTCACGCTACCTGGCAAGAAGAACCATTTGGTATGCTATCTTTGGGGTGGCAAGATAAAGCCGCCCGGGTTCACGGGCATAGTGGGCACTCTTGGTGATTGGAAAGATGAGAGGGACGGCGTGTTTTGCGAGAGAATCAATCAAGAGACTGGATTCGGCGTACACTGTCGGACCCCTCCGTATTTTTCGAGTTTCGAGTACAGTGAGAAGGAGGGCCGCAACATACCGACTGAGTTCGTCAGGAGATTCTACAGGGAGGCAAAAAACGGTGGATACAAGTTCATACATCTTGTCGGGTTTAGTGGAGGCGGCGCGATCGCCGCAAGCACGCTTGCTCATCATTCGGACAAGAAGAATGCAAGCAGGGTCAAGAGCTTGATTGTCATAAACGGCCCGATCATGGAACGTGGACAACGCAGAGACCCGGAAAAAGACAAGCTCAGCTGTATCCCACACACGGATGCGGCCTACTATGCACAGAATATCAAAGCGAGAACTTTGCTGATATACGCTGACCAAGAATTCCTCAGAGAAGGCGTAGCAGAGTGGAAGAAGAGAAACAAAGCGGAGGACTGGTACTATCCGGGCGAGCACGATTTCGGAAAGACCAAAGAAAGCTTGGAGAAGGTTACCAATAGGGTCATAGAGCTTCTGAAGGAGAGCCCTGATCAGGGGCTCAGAGTTGCTCCTCTCGCTCGCCGCAAGAGGGCAAAGCGGAAACGTGCTAGCAAATCATAAGGAATCCAGACACACCAAGGGTAGGATTCTGCGATTGAACCACAGAAGATTGGGGTGATTGGGTAGGTTGATGATGTCGACACACATGGCCTATGGCTTTGTCTCGGGTTATCTCCTCACACTGCTATTTGCAGTGGTCGCCCCGTCAAGCTGTCCCGTGGTCATGCCAGTTACCGCTTTCCTTGCGCTTGCGGGTCTTGTCGGTGGGATCATTCCAGACATAGATTCGTTGGAGTCTCTAGGTTTTGTGCACAAGAAGACTTGCCACTTCATAGTCGGCTATCTTCTCGCCGCTGTAGGGCTGTTCATCGTGGCATGGCTCTTTCTTGAGCATCGGGTCTGGGTACTTGTGCTCGCCTGTGTGGCCTTGGGCGGCTGGCTTCATTCTTTCATGGACATCTTTGATGGCTTCAGGGATCGTGATCCGAGCCAAGGGATCTATGAGCACCTGTTTGTTAGGCGTTGGTTGCGATCGCTTAACAAGGTGGGATTCGCGGGCACATGGGAGTGGATTCTACAAGCTCTTGCGGCTTTAGGCTTCATAGCGATCTCAGCTAATCTCTCGCAGTTGTTTGTGCCCGGATGGCAAGTATCGACGGTGACCTATGGATGCATATGGGGAATATCGGTTACCTATGATGTGCTTGTAAGGGCAAAGAAGAGACAGGAAGCGGAATTCAGTTACATCCATGGTTATCGGGGCATTAGATGAGTTCTCTCCGTTCTTCGTCGCATCCATCCAACCATCATTCTAATGCAACATATGACCAGAGTTAAGAATACGGTAATTATCTGCCAAGCGCGCCGATTTTATCGTAAACCTGTGATTCTGTGGTTAAATGCCAGAAATACGTGCTAAAACTGTTAACGTCCCTACCCCCCCGGCAACTTAAGCGCACCATGTGAGTTGGCGTAAACACTTGGTCGTACTCGCGTTGGGAAGTGATCTTTCCAAGGGAGCAATCCAAACGCGCCTTAAGCGCGAAGATCGGAGACGAATGTCCGAAGTGCCTTGTTCAGTTCCTCTGGCTTCTCAAGCATCGCCGAGTGGCCTGCACCTGGAATGATGACAAGCCGAGCATTGGGGATTCTGTCCTTCATGTATTGCGAG
>JALHTB010000184.1 GCA_022865625.1 Candidatus Bathyarchaeota archaeon | reverse complement strand
GGAGTCATGCCTCGTCCGAACCTAGCACCAGAGTGATCCCCCAGAAGGAGCCAGAACCAGCATGGTCTTTCTCGATGAGCCGTCGATGAAGCGTCTGCTGGGTTGGCTAATCGCAGGCACGAAGGGAGGGACGACTCGCGCCGAAGTAATCGCGGTCTTGAAAGAGACCCCTCAGAATGCGAACCAACTGGCGAGCAGACTCGAGAAGGACTACAGAACCATAAGACACCATCTCGAGATTCTCAGTAAGAATGGCATAATCACTTCTACTGGAGACAGGTACGGCACCACCTATTCTCTGACCTCACAGATGGAGGAGAACTATGCCCTCTTTGAGGAGATTGTGGGGAAAATCTGGAAAAAGCCTAAAGACAGCGACCGAGAGTGAAGTTACACATGAAGAAGAATCAGAGAGCCGGGATTGTCTTTGCGACACTGATATTGGTGGCATTGCTCGTAGCGTTTGCGGGCATGAATTATCTGGAGCCGACTGGAGGACCATTTGCGCACAGACCGCCTTTTCCACAGCCTCCTGGAGACATACAGTTGTACTATGCGGTCACGGTCGTACTCTCGACAATCAATGCTACACTGCTGATCTTCCTGTTTTCCGCATATCTGGGCATCTACCGAAAGGTGAAATCGGATTTCACCCTGGGCCTAATGGTGTTCTCGGTGATCTTGCTTTTCTACGCGCTGTCCTCTAACCCTCTTGTTCAGCATCTCTTTGGTTTTCGCGCATTCGGACTTGGACCGTTTGCCATGCTACCTGACTTGTTCACTTGTGTGGCGCTAGGCATACTGCTATACCTCACTTTCAAATACTAGGCAGGATTGATGCTGAAACATACAAGAAACCGAATTCTGTTCTTGAGTTAGCAGGAATCTCGCTGAACCCTTTTGCAGGGGTGCAGTCGTTGCTGCTCTTTAGAGGTCAAGTCCCCCCAGCGTAGTAGCTGTCAGGTATCTTACATCATGATCCCAGGCATGTGCTCGCCGAGGGTCACTGCAGTACCCGCACACTCAGATTGGGGAAGAATCGGGGGAGAAGTTGAGGGTAATTCTGAAAACCTCTCTTATGGTGCGAGGTCGTTTCGGCAATGTGAGCGCGAAATGGGACCAATCACTCCTCCAAGGCCATGTGCGGGAGAATCTTCCGTTTGACGAAGCCGATTATCCGAGCTCTGCTCTTCTTCTCGATGGTGGGTATGGGCCTCCTTACGCTAGCAACAGGTCTCATGCTTCTGTCTCAGGGGCGCCCATCGGGCGAGCTGGCCCAAGGCGAGCTGGCCTCCTCGGCACACGGAAGAGGCGGGTTCGTAGAGTTGCATCCAGCGCTTGCGCTCATCACTGTGATACTTGTTGTGTCTCATTTTCTACTGAATAGGCGAGTGGCCTACTCCAACATCAGGGCCGCGGTCTCGTCTTGAATTCCCCATCAAGCTGGGCAAGCAGGTCAAAGAGTCATCGCACGGTCTCCAATATCGCCGGACGCAAGCGAATAGAAGAGCTGCGTGGACTCAAGGAGCGATTGGAATATCTGCTTACGTGGAGCCCGGTGATCATCTACACTTGCGAACCCTACGACGACTATGTCGTCACCTTCGTCAGTGAGAACGTGCTATCGCAACTTGGCTACGAGCCGCGAGAATTCATTGAGGACCCTAGGTTTTGGCCGAACCATATCCATCCGGAGGAAGTCACATGTGTCTTGACCGGACTGTGCCGGCTGTTTGAAGACAGCCGACTACATTGTGATCGGAAATGATTGGGCGAAGTGCGATTCTATCGCTGAAAGGGTATGGGGTCGTGCTCTCGTCTGCAACTTTCCTCAAGCCTAGACTCTCTCAACGTCTCAACATTTCGATTAGTTCTTCGATGCAGTTTGGACAGATCAGTAGCTTGTATTCGGCGCGTAGTCGCTTCTGGCACCAGTTGCACCGTTTCGGCTGCGACACTAGACCAGCCTCCGTTGTTCTTCGCGCAGCCGGTTTATGCTTGTGATTCTACCGCATAACATGCAGCGGTAGACTTCCTCGTTGGTGTGTCTGCTCCTCTTGATTCTCTCCTCGACTGAAGTCGGGAGATTCATGCTTCCACTCCGATCCTCTTCGCTTGGATGGGCATTCCGTTGTTGCGGTTCCACCCGCATCCATCCCAGTGTAGAAGCATAGGCCAAACCATTGGCCTGACAGCGTACCCGCCGCAGCGAGCCGCCATATTCACGACACCATCTCTTACTCGAACTCTTCCTCGCCTATTTTCGGTTGGGAGCCTTATTCGAGGCTTCGGACATCTCAACCACATCTGAGCCTACTGTCCCTTCCGGGATTGTCTCATTCGGCCCAGCAGATCCGGTGTGTGTCAACCATTTAAGCTGCAAGGGCTCGCTTACTCCACGACCAGAAGTCGGGAGCTTGCGCTCGCCCAGTTATGGTCAGGATCTCTGATCTGTGCGTGCCGGTGCAGGTGTTTTCTTCGGCTTCGGGTAGAACCGATCATCCAAAGCT
>JALHTB010000183.1 GCA_022865625.1 Candidatus Bathyarchaeota archaeon | reverse complement strand
GGAGCTTCAGAACGTGGAGGGAATAGGCAGGAAGATTTCTGATCGGATAAGAAAGCTGCTCACGGCCCCGTATCGAGAAGACGACACAATCACTTCTCCTTGACCTCAGAGCGGGAATCAACAAAGACATATCCTCTTTGACGATGTATCTGGTTCGGAGTGTCACGGGTACATGGTGGAGCTCAACTCTACACTCGAGAAGTACGCGGCAATGGTGAATCAGCAGATCGAGAAGTACATTCCCAGAACTGCGCGGCCAGCGACGCTTCACCAGCCCATGTGGGAGCTGCTTGATCGTGGGGGAAAGCGGTTCAGGCCCGCACTCACATTCCTGTTCTGCAAAGCAGTTGGAGGTCAACCACGAACTGCCCTCGCCGCCGCTGCCGCTGTCGAAATCCTTCACAACATGACGCTGATCCACGATGATATTGAGGATCAGAGCGAACTTCGAAGAGGGAAACCCTGCATTCACATAATGTTCGGCCTTCCAGCGGCGATCAACTCTGGCGACGCGATGCTGATCAAAGTCTTCGAGGCCGCTGCCGACGGACCGCTTGACGCCGCGACCAAGAACATACTGGTTGAGCGATTTGCTGAAAGGGCATTCCAGATCACCAAGGGCCAAGCGCTCGAATTCGAACTGAGCCAGCGAAGAGACTTCACCGAAGAGGAAGTCATCGAGGTCCTCAGGAACAAGACAAGTGCACTTGTCGCCTTGGCATGCGAGGCTGGCGCAATCGTAGGGCGAGCGAAGAAGAGCCAACTCTCTGCCGCGACAAGGTTCGGTGAGGCTACAGGTGTCGGATTCCAGATCATTGACGATCTCCTGAACGTCACCGGTGATGTTCGCAAGTATGGGAAGGAGATTGGTGGCGACATCAGAGAAGGCAAGAGAACAGTCATGGCCGCTCATCTCGTGAAGTCTGCTTCATCAGAAGATAGAGAACGATTCCTGGCAATGCTCGGGAAATCGACGATCTCACAGGAGGAAATCTCTCAAGCGATTCAACTATACAGGAAGTACGGGGCATTGGATCGCGCAAAGAAGATTGCCGACGACTATATCGAAGAGGGGCTTGGAGCGCTCAAGAAACTACCGAAGTCGGATGCCAGGGAGATGCTTGACGCGCTCGCCAGATTCCTAGTCCAAAGAGAATCCTAGTCTGACTGACAGAGAAGTTCTGATTTGCTTCTAGAAGACAAGCATTCGATCTCCCGATCACTGAATCCCTGCTGGAAAGCTTTCGCGAGCTACTTGACAACTTAATGCAAGAAATGCGGCCAACCGATCCTCCTCTCAGTCTTCGACCTGTACTCACGAAACGGACACTCAGTCTGCGAACGCTGCAGGTTGACATCAAGAGCCATCGTGCCGCTCGTGCGTGTACTGTTCTCCCATTTTGGCGTCGAGGAGAGTGTGACTAGGAGACTATTGGAGGATCCACTTGTTCGAAAATGTATGCTGAGCGTCGTTGAGGGAATAGCTCATTTCGGAATCAGATATCCCCAGCCCACCGGTGCTCCAGTCACAATCGTCTGGAACTTTACCAATCGATGCAACCTCAATTGTCTGCACTGCCATCAGGACTCTTCCCCCACATGCTCGTCTGCGGAACTGACAACTTCTGAGGCCTTCAAAGTAATCGACAACATGG
>JALHTB010000182.1 GCA_022865625.1 Candidatus Bathyarchaeota archaeon | reverse complement strand
GTCAAACCGCTCAGGATCACGGTAGCCTACGATGCAGGACGCGCAATCAACCCGCTATCCGTTGAAGGCCAGATCGAGGGCGGAACGATCCAGGCGCTCGGATACGGTCTAACTGAGCAGCTGATTCACGTGGACGGGATCGTCGCCAATCCTACGCTCGGCGATTACTACATTCCAACGTCCCTTGACATTCCTGAGATTCAAACGATCATTGTCGAATATCCGGGTGCAGTAGGTCCATTCGGCGCGAAGGCGATGGGAGAACCCCCTGTCGATCTGCCGGCGGCTGCACTTGCCAATGCAATTACACATGCGACTGGGTCAAGAGTCTTTGAGCTACCGCTCACTGCCGAACGAGTTCTCTTCGCAACGAAAGAAAAACGGCTTTGAACTCGCTGAATCCATTCTCAGGAACTGCTTTTATTGAAGCGTTCTCGTCCGTAGAGGGAACGCTGTAAGAATCGGAGAGGTACTGGGATTGTGGAATCTCAAGGCTGAACAGAAGGTCTTCCAGATGGGGGGCGTCAGCATAGGAGGCGTTCCAGGCGAGCGCCCCGTAGTGCTGGTTGGAACACTCTTCTATCACGGTCACAAAGTCGTGAAAGACGAGAACGCCGGCACCTTTGATGAAGAAGCTGCTGAGCAGCTCATCAAGACTCAAGATGAGATGTCCGACAAAACCGGCAACCCAGCAATGATCGATGTCGCGGGAGCAAGCCTTCCCGCGATGCAGAAACATCTCGAGTTTGTAATAGATCACACCAAGGCACCCATCATGATCGACAGCCCCTCCGCAGAGATCAGAATAGCCGGTCTCGCATACGCGAAAGAGCAAGGATTCTTCGACCGCGTGATCTACAACTCAATCAATCCAAGCAGCAAACCGGACGAGTTACAGGCAGTTCAATCATCTGGTGTCAAGAGTGCCGTTTTCCTTGCATACAACATGAAGGATTTCAGCAGTGCAGGCCGAATCAACTGCATCAAGGAACTATTGGATAAGAGACAGGAGTTTGGAATCGAGAAGGTACTCATTGACACATGCGTCCTTGATCTCCCGACACTCGGTTCAGCTCTTCGAGCTATGTTCGAGCTCAAAAATGAGACTGGCTTCCCGGTTGGTTGTGGTGCCCATAATGCGGTTGCTCTCTGGAGAGGATTGAGGACAAAGATGGGAGAGCAAGCCGTCAAACCATGCCTTGCTTCAGTGAATGCTGTGACCGCGGCAGTTTGTGCCGATTTCATACTATATGGACCAATCAACGACGCAAACGTCGTGTTTCCTGCAGTGGCGATGGTTGACACCGCATACAGTCAGATTCCAATCGAGAAGAAGATCCAAGTTCCGAAAACCCATCCTAGGTACAAGATAGGTTAACCGAGACTGAGAAGACGATTCGATGGGCATTGTAGAGTCCGCGGTCAAGAGACTACTCAGCACCCCCGGAATGGTAGGTTGCTGGGTCCTGCCAGACGAAGACCGCGACTCCGTAAGACAGCTCGAGACGGATGCGAACTCACACCTCACACTGCCAGGATTGGACCTAGTGAATGAGGGGATAAGAGACGTCCTTGACCGTCAGCATGTCATGATCATCTCTCACTCAGCGCACCTGCGTCACCCACCAGGCCCAATCATAGTCATCTGTGATGGAGACCGCGTCGTGGGTGAGGAGGTCTGGAAACCTAGCCAACTTGAGGAACTCTCGAAAGACTCCAGAGCGCTCTTTCTCGGCAAGAGCTTGGTTCTGTATCGCGACAAGCTAGCGGAGGCAAGAGGAAAGCCACTCAAACTCACCTACAGGGCCTTGCCGTTTCCCGAACTTGAGGAAGTCCCGGGCGTAAGAGATGTCGTCTCTGTCACGATCACGATTCCGGTGCATTCCGAGTTCTCGAAGAAGGCGGGATGGGATCCTAACAATCCCGACTTGGGTACGGTCTTGATCGGTTTCAACGAGTCTAGGTAGGGCGGACATGGCTTGCTCTATGATACGCCTGCCCAGAAACGAGCACTGATTCTCACTTCGCTAACCCACTTTGTCAATGATGGCGTCTCGATGGTGCCACTGTCCATCTTTCCCTTGTTGCTCACAATGTTCGGGCTAGCCGCACCTGAGCTCGGTGTTGTCGCTGCTATGTGGAGTATTACGTCAGTCATAGGAAGCCCCATCGTGGGTCACCTGTCAGACCGGCTCAAGCGAAACAGCGCTCTCATAGTGATCGGTCTTGTCTTGATGGCCGCTGGCGTTGTGGGAACAGGCTGGGCAGTCGCCACAGGCAACGTGCGCTCTTGGCTGCCTTTAGACCTGTACCCTGCGCTTGTCTTGTTCGCTGCCATCGGTGGCCTAGGTTCCAGTGTATGCCACCCGGTAGGCGGAACGATCCTCAGTCAAACCTACCCACCCTCTAGGACCGGGATTGCATTGGGACTCAATGGTGCAATGGGAAGCCTCGGACGAGCGCTCTACCCAACCGTCGTTGTGATTCTGATCACTGTCCTCAACTTGCCATACGGAGTCATCGCGCTCGGGCTGCTGGGGCTCATTCCTGCAGCTTTGATCGGACTCTTCCCGATAGGAGGCGCCCGCAGGGGTCTCAACAATCCGGCGAACAAGCGAACACCAGTATCTGAAGAGAAGAAAACGACGGGACTCGGCGACTCAGCGAAGAGACCATCCATGGGTCGGTCAGCCAAGATCAACGTTCTCGTGCTCACAGCCATGGCAGTCATCAGAGGTACATTCGGTCAGGGTGTCGTGAGCTTCCTATCCGTCTTCATTGTGCAAGTTCAGCAATACTCTTTCGACTTCGGCGTCGGCGTGATCATGATGATTGCGATTGTGTTGGGTGTGCCCGGACAAATCATCTTCGGCCGGTTTTCAGATCTCCACAGAGTGGAGTCTGTTGCAATCAACACACTCGGACAGAGTCTGACAATAATCCTCTATCTGATGACGCTCTCGAACCCATTTGTGTCTGTAACTTGTCTCGCACTCTTCGGATTCTTCACCTACAGCAGTTACCCCGTGTTCCTCTCAGCTGTGGCCGACTTGGTGCCGGCAGATTTCCTGTCGTTGTCGAACTCGATCGTGTGGGGCATCGGCGTGCTAGGTGGGAACTCTATTGGGCCCGTCATAGTCGGGCTGCTGGTTGGAGAGAACCTTTCACTCTTGCCCTCGATCTTTCTGACGCTGGCCATAGTATCCGGACTCTCGACATCATTGGTCGTGTTTCTGCCTCGACGGCCAAAACAATCGCTGGCTGCACTGCGGTCATGACAACAGTGTTACTGTGACCTCGGTCCTTCATCTTCACTGCTTCTTCTTGATCGATTCTGACTTGAGCGTCAGCAGGTTCCTGCAGTCATTGGCATCTTTTTTCGAATTGACTCTTATGAAGAGCCAGCGACCGTCAGCAAGCTGTCGCGTATTCTCGAGAACTCTACGGACGTTCCTGCCGAGCTTCAAGCCTGAGGCTTTCCTTGCTGAGGTTTCACCGAGAACGATTTGTGCCACGAAACTGTCTTTCCCAGGGTACAGTGATAGTAGGGCTTTTCCTCCTTTCCGGAAACGCATCGCCCAGCCGTAATTCACCCCATAGAACGCGAAATCACTCTCGGCTCGATAGTTCTCTGTAACGAACCGAATCAGTTCGTCCCATAGCTCTCTCTTTGAACTGATAGAGGCTTGTATCTCCTCCATCGTCGGTTGATGATTCTTGTCAAGGAACCCGCCGACGGCCATTCCCACCACGTCTGATCTGCAGACCACATCTTGCTAGATTGGTGAACCACTAAAGACGTTATCTGGCTGACGCGGTTCGTCAGACAGTCACTCTTGGACTGGTTTGGCTGCGGGGAATTCGAGCTTCTTGGAACCTGCTTCGTGCTCCCGTCCGAGCCTTCTGAGCTTGATCATCTCACCAAGGATGCTTACGGC
>JALHTB010000034.1 GCA_022865625.1 Candidatus Bathyarchaeota archaeon | reverse complement strand
TGCAGCTGCCGAAGATTGCCTCAGCAAGCTGCCAAAGAGATACTACCGATCCCGCTCCTCAAGGTAGGACAATCTCAGTATACAGTGATAAACTGCTGAAGACTAGCAGAGCTCAGCCCGAGATCTCATCCGGTTCTCTGAGCTGAGTTTCAGGTTCTCTCGACTGTGGGTTTCGCCGAAGTATATGTTGAATATCCAATCCCAGTTGCCGGAGAGTGTCTGCCAGTAGAATTTCGCGAAACCCTTCTGCATCATGTAACGTATTCGTGTGGGCTGAATCTCTTTGACTGGCATGTTATAAGAGCCGATGACGAAGGCTGCTGTCCCTGAGCCCATCTCGAACGGGCAATGAATACGCCCATTGTACTTGTAGAGCTCGTTCTTCTGACGAACCGATGAAGCGATGTTGCTAGCGGCAACAATGGATTCAAGGTGCGCCGTGACGCCTGTCTTTGAGAGTGGGATGTTTGTGGCGTCTCCGACCGCATACGCATTCTCGTAGCCCGTGATTCGCATCGTGTTCTTGTCGGTCGGTATCCATCCGCCTGCGTCTCCGATTCCAGGTTTGATCACGACGTCTGCGCCTCGGTGTGGCGGAACCATCAGGAGCAGGTCGTATGATTGTGACTCGCCTTCGAGTGAGTAGATCGTTCGCTTGGCTGGGTCCACCGATTCCACGTTCAAGAAGGTGACGACCTCAATGCCGCGTTTCTGGAATCGCGGCTCAACGACTCTGGACATCGGCTCTGCAGGGTACGGACGCGGGTAGGACGTCACCAGGTTGCTCTAGACCGACCCATAAGGGAAAACCGCACCGTCGAAAACAAGACAAGCGCGACTCAAGCAGGCATCGACGAACAAATCTCTTCGCAGATCGGGCCTGGCGAAACGTTAATACTTTGTCGAATCTGAACTAGCGGCGGTGCCGAAATAGATGCCCGTTGAAGTCCACGAGGAAGAGATACCTTTCTTTGCAGAAGTGATCGCTGGCGGACGAATAACCATCCCTGAAGAGATCAGGAAGATCTTCGAAGTTCGGGACGGCGACCACGTCTTCTGCAGGATCAAAGTAGTCAGAAAAGAAGGCACAACTGTCAACTCTAAGCAGACGAAAGCCCCGTGAATGGTGCCCGCTTTTCCGTACGGATCTAGTTCATGGGTCTGTGCCTTCACGATTTCGTGTGGTCGGTGAAGGAAGACTGCTTCGTCTTGCTACGTCTGCTGAGGAGCACGGCTATTGCTCCGAGTATGACGAACATGAGTGCAATGCCTGCTATGATCACAGGGACGGTCTCAATGTAGAAAGCCGCAATTGTGATGTGCCCACTCGCGGCCTCCGGTGTAGAGTAGAGCACGCCTTCCGCGAGATCCAAGTGGTTGAGCGTTTCCTCTCTGAAGGGGAGAAACGGACCATACCATGCAGCTCTTGCCCGCAACTCCGCGATCCGAGCACTGAGGCTTGTTATGTCGAGAAGGTCGAATCCCCACTCATTGAACTGCGGAAACAGATTCACCTTCGCTGCAAGCCCCAATTCATAAACTGCAACATTGGTGGATCTCAGTCCTCTCTTGAGCGCGTGGAGGCCTCTGAAGAAATCCTTGCACAGTGTGAGCCCTCTGTATTCGTTCCCAAGAGTCTTGAAGACGTGGTAGCTCGCCGCGTAGTACTGGAATAGCGAAGTGACTGCTACTCCAGGTGTCCAGTACTGGATCATGCCGTACTTGCCGTTGAGTTCGGCTGCGGAGGCCTCAAGGTCCTTGTCAGTGGAGGCAGTATCATAGTCGAGCGGTTTTCCAAGCTGGATTGCGACGTAGTTGGCTAGGCCTTCGTGAATCCATAGAAGGTCAGGGGAGATTCCTACTTTCGCCTCGTACTGGTGAGTCAGTTCGTGTATCGCGATCGTCTCCACTATGCCAGACGATGCGCGGAAGTAGAAGAGGTTCAGGTAGATGGCTCCCACTTGGAAAGTGGTGGGGTCCATGGGAGTGTAGCCGCCCACACTCAGATCTGGCAGGCTAAGCGGCGCGAAGAATCTCACCATGATCCGGTCCAGAGTATCATTGAAGAGATCGTTCATCAGCGGGACGGCGTTCCTGTAGAGCGCGACAATCTTCTCGCCCAAGCCCGCATACCGACTCGGCACATCAGCATCTATTCGGTCCTCATGGAGATGGCTTGTCTGCTTAGCCCATGATACTTTGAACGTGACTGCGATTCTTGATTCCGGATCAAGGTTGAATTGGGCCTCTATTCGCGAACCGGCGCTATCGATTCGTATCGGATTCGGCTCGATCTCGCTCAGGCTCTCCACGCCGTCAGGAAACACAAGTCTCGCTTTCACTCTGGCAGAAGCTGGCGTCCCGATCTGCGGAGAAAATAAGAAGCCGTTAGGTTCGACAATCATCGCTCCATTGGACATGTTGAACGTGGCACGCATTGAGAATGGCTCGTCGCTGGAAGCATAGGAGAATGTCAAGTTGTCATAGAATGAATGGACGTAGCCACTGCCGCCTACACGGTACGGTACGCGG
>JALHTB010000033.1 GCA_022865625.1 Candidatus Bathyarchaeota archaeon | reverse complement strand
CGCTCTCATTTTCTCTTCTTTCGATTTGGCTTGGAGAAGCATACCAAGCCTCCAAGTTGGCTGAGACGAAGTCCTGCTCTAGTCTCAGCGTTGACGATCGTTGTCTTGATGCCGATGTTCTTTGAGATCTGCATAAGCTTCAGGATTCTTCCTCTGTTCTTGGTGTCCGCCAAGTACTTGTCCGTTAGAACAACATGCTCCGCTCTGCGGTCACTTTCCTTGTGTCGACCATAAACCAAGTCTTCTATTTCCTGAAGCGAGTACGACACAACCGTGCTGCTGTCGTCCGAGTCAAGACTTTTCTCCAAAGTTGAGACAATGTTTTCAGCATCATGGGACGTTGTCTCGCCTATTGCCTCACGGAATCCTTTGGTCCTCACCAGTTCGTGGACCTCGTGAAGTTCGCCCGCAGAGCCGATCAATTCTCCAAAGGTCGCAGCGTTGGGGCCTTCTCGAACAAGCCACGCGTGATGCTTTCGGATGTGATCAAGGAAACTTGCGGCGTAATCTGTCCTTGCAGGAGCCGCAACTACTATGCTCTTAACCCCTTCCTTGAGGATAGGCCTTAACGCGTTCACAATTGATTCGTGAAAATCGTACAGTCCCCCTCTTTCTGCTTCTCCTCCGCGTTCCACTGTGCCTTCCAGCTTCACTACTTCGCTGAACACGCGCCACAGAACCGCTCTTCTCTCTTCAAGCCCAACCAGAACCGCTAGAGGGTATCCGCGTCTGTAACGGCGTCTTCTTCCAGTCAAGTGTCAGTCGCCTGAAGTCCCGGCTGTCTCGCTCTTCCCACACAGCAATTAGAGTCAAGCTCTCTCTACACTGTGAATTCTCGCTTTTGTGTGTGCGCACCATGAGCGAATGTTCGCAGATCTGCTTGTGGTTTTGTCGTGAAGAGCGAGTGATATCGTCTTGCCTGCCCAGTAGTTTTGTGTGTGGGTCCCTTGGTGCGCACACACACACACGAAAACGACGACGAAAGACGGTCCAAATTCGGACGCTCGTGTTCGGGGACGGACTCCTCGTAGTGGAAGCAAACATTTGGACTGGACTACGTTATTCGGCCAAGAACTTCCAAGCCGAAGATTCGCCTCCCACGGGACGTATGAGAAAGGTAGAAGAATGCTGAAAAGTACGGAAAGATACGTCAAGAATCTTTAAAGGAAGCCCTATGGTACTCCACCTGCACAGGTGAAAACTGCATGGGTAAGATAGGGGAGATCACGCTAGAGCTCGACAAGGACACGAAGAAGGACGCGAAGGAGAGCCTGAACAACTTGTTTTCCTACATGAGCAAAGGAAAGAACGAGATCACAATCCTTGAAGACGCAAAGAGGGCCGCCAAGGTCAAGGTCACCATCGAAACAGTGTAACGGTTCACACAGCCTACGAACCCCTCTCCGCTCTTTTTTTCTACCGGACTTCCACGTCCCTGAGACACGTCGAAAACAACCAGTGCCACGTCCCCCACCAACCAGCGCCCTTGCCTATATCCCCGGTACCTTGGTGCGGGCGTCCGAATTTGAACAGCTGATTCCCGCGCCTTGGCTAGGCTGTGCGGGAGAATAGTCTGTACTTTCCTTCTCCGCCGAGTTCATCTGCAATTCTTCTTGCGAGAATCTTCACCGGGTCTGAGATGCTAGTTCTTTCGTGTATGTCTTTGAAGCTCTGGAATGGTTTCTTCTCTCGAGCGTTCACGATCTGCCACATCGACTTCTTCCCGATTCCTGGCAGAAGCTCGAGGGCATGCATTCTGGGCGTCACGGGCTGTGAGACGTTGAAGAATCCGACGAACCTCTCCTCCTGACGCGCTATGAGTTCCTCGAGGACAGGTTGCAGTTCAGCCTTGGCGCTTGCTGTCAGTTCCTGGTAGCTGATCCGCCCCATTACGCGCTCAATCTTCTCGCGCCGTTCTCTACCGACGCAGATTCTCTCATGTGGGGTCGCAGTCGCGCCCGGCTTCAGCTCAGCTTCGAGGAGAGTGAAGTAAGTCTCTCCGATGACTTGAACGGTGGGAGCGGCCACACGTCTCGGTCTGTCAGTGGAGGGTCTTCCGTAGCTCAGGAAGTCGAGCACGTAGGCGTACTCTTCGTACAGTCTCGGACGGAGCGCGTCCTCCCTACTCTGACGTGTGCTCGGAGCCTCGTATCTCCGTTGACTCTCTCTAGATTCCATCAAGAATCACTCTTCGGGATTTGGTTCCTGCGCCCTGAGAAACTAACAGTAGAGCAGAATCGCTACTGTGTCACTACGATCCGCCAGTAGCACTAGTGATACGTTTCGGGGCGCTGACATGGCCTGCTCTTCCTGAAAGTGTGTGTCGTCTCGTCGGTGTCAAAAGCCTTTCGGGCATCACGTGCGGAGGCGTTCAGTAGGACTCAGTCACATACAGGGTCTGTGCAAACACGCGTCTGTCTTCCTGTGGCGATTCACACGTCTAGGTTGCCCTGTATCCAGCCAGGGTCTTCAAGATACCCTCTAGTTGATCAGTAGTGATTACTCGGCCCTTGATAGAGAGCACTGTCCTGATCTCTTCTATCGATGCGGGCATGCAGTTCGCGATCTGTATGGCGTCTTTTCGGTCGAGCTGGTGTTTCTCGCTGAGATCCTTGATCAGTTTCTCAGCTTTGGTCGCTGGGACCTTCGAGAACTTGACGGTATAGTCGCGTGTTCTTCGCTGGAATTCGCCGAGTTCT